>CAZVYV010000336.1:0-3940 GCA_964630985.1 uncultured Occallatibacter sp. | reverse complement strand
GAGCGCGCCCCGTTGGTGGGCGGCGCCGTGGGCGCATGCGACGGCACGGGGCCGAATCCGCCATCCTTGCGCTGCGGCGGAATCGAGGGGTCCTCTTCCGCAGTCACAAAGCATACGTCGTCGAACTCCAGCGATTGCAGATCGATCGCTTCCTGAATCAGGTCGCCATATTTGTCGCCGATGTGCTGAAACTCCGGCGACGGCACGCGCACATAAAGCTTGCGCCCTGAAGCATGGCTGAATCGAGTTGGCTTGAGCCAGGTCTCGAATGATTGCCGGATGACCTTCTTCTCGAGTGCTGCGAGAATCTGGAGCCAGGGATTGAGTGCCGAGGTCGGCGTAGTCGCAAATGCCATCGTACAATCCTTGCTGATTCCGCCGGCGTTGCGCCGGGCGGCTCGTTTGTTGTCTTGCAGGCAACGGTCTCTTCCCAGCGCAATAAGACCTGCATTGCGCCCACTTGTCGACGACCGTGTGTCCGTCTACTACTGGTTCGCCCCGAAGGATTCAACACCGAGGCCGTTGACTAAAATCCGATACGCAGAGTGCTCGAAATCTCACACGGAATTTCATATGAAATTTCAGGAACGGTCCCGATAGTAGCACAAAGCGAGACCGTTGCAATCCCCTATTCACACAAGTTTTCTGCGATCTCTTCGAGTTGCACCAAGGATGGTGAAAGTTCGCACTCTGGTTACTCGCGTTACTGAAGTGACGCACTTTTCTCGTGCTGTTCTAAGCATACGACGAATCTCTCCACTCGCTTGCCACATCGTGAAAGCACCCGAACGGAGTCCATTCGGTTGTGCTTTGAAAGGGCACGACTTTAGTCGTGCCAGAAATCGCACCAAATGAATCGGGGCTTTAGCCCCTGAGGGTAGCTCTTTTGAATCGGATCACCGAATTGGTTCTCGGGTGGCCTCAAAATTCCCCCTGAGATATACTTAGAGAGTTGCTAAACAGCAGATTCTCTTTTGAAAACAGGAGCGGGTTACCATGCCCAAACGTACATTTCAACCCAACCGCCGCCACCGTGCAAAGACTCACGGCTTCAGGTCGCGCATGAAGACCAATGCCGGCGCCGCCGTGCTCAGCCGCCGCCGCGCCGCCGGCCGCAAGCGTGTTTCCGTCAGCCCCGCGCATCGCGATTGATTCCCCGGCCAGTCCTTGATTTGAGAGCTGCGCCGCCCGAACCTGAAACCGCCGCGCAGCGCCAACCTTCGGCTCTCATGAGTTCAGCTTCCAAGCCAGCCCAGCGCCAAACCCTGGCGAACTCGCGCCTGCGTAAGCACGCTGACTACCTGCGCGCCTACGCTGCCGGACGCAAGCGCCAGTCCTCTGCCATGAGTTGGTTCCTCGCGCCGCAAACGATAGAGGGCGCGGCGGCTACCGACGCTCCGCGCGTCGGCCTCACTGTCGGCAAAGTCATTGGCAAGGCCCACGAGCGCAACCGCATCAAGCGCCGTATGCGCGAGGCGCTCCGTCGTCACGTCGATCTCTTGCCCACCGGCTTCGATCTCATCCTGCACCCGCGCCGCATCGTGCTCACCATGGAATTTGCGCAACTTGAGCAGGAGGTTTTGCGTATCCTTGAGCAGGCCCAGAGACAGATCTCGCCCGAGGCTGCACGCTCCGCGAAACATTCCGCAGCCGCGCCGAAAGCCCCGGGGCCGTCCGCATCATGACGCGCATCTTGCTCGCACTGCTCGCCTTTTACAAACGCTGGCTTTCTCCGGCGCTGCATTCGCTGCATCCGGGCGGCTGCAAATTCCTGCCCACATGCTCTGAGTACGCCGCGGTTGCCATCGCCACGCATGGTCCACTGCGCGGTTCCGCACTCGCCGCCTGGAGATTGCTGCGCTGCCATCCGTTTACGCCGGGAGGATTCGACCCCGTCCCGCCCGCCGCGCAAAAGTCGGCTTCGCCCGTTCTTAATCAGGCCTCAAACCATCGCGCCGGAACCGTTTACCCCCACGAACCGTTACCATAGATAGAGCGGCTGCCCTGCGGGCTGCCCTCTCAACACGATAGGAAGTTTCCTTTGCCCGAAGTTCAAAATCCCAATCTGCAATCGCAGGGCTCCGGCGGTGGTGGTGGCGACATGCGCTCCACCATGGCGATGATGCTCATTGTGCTCGCCGCTTTCCTTGGCTACCAGTACTTCTTCGCCAAGCCCAAGCCGCAAGATCAGCCGCCCGCTGTCACCCAAACGCAGCCCGTCGCGCCAAGCTCCCAAGCCCCGCAAGGCCCCGCGCCAAAGGCCGCCGCAACAGCCCAGCCTTCCAGCAACACGCCGCAAATAGCCGCCACGATCGTCACTACCACTACAGTCGAGAACGAGCTTTTCAAGATCCAGTTCTCCAACCGTGGCGCGCAGGTCGAGCATTGGATCCTGAAGAAATACTTTGACTCCGCAGGCAAGCCCCTTGACCTGGTCCAGCCTCAGGCTGCCGCGCGTTTTGGGCTGCCGCTCTCGCTGTTTACCTACGATCCGGCGCTCACCACGCAGCTCAATCAGGCCCTCTACCAGGTTTCGGTTTCAGGAGCGCAACCAACGGCCACCGGCAGCGTCCTTGCGCCCGCATCCATCACTTTCCACTACGCCTCCAATGGCCTCGACGTCGTCAAGAGCTTCAGCTTCAACTCGACTTACGTCATCGGCGTCAATTCAGAGGTCACGCAGAACGGCGTCCCGGTCCGCGCCCTCGTCGCCTGGCCCTCCGGCCTGGGCGACATGGAAGACTTGCAGCAAACCGGGATGTTGCCGTCGCAGACGCGGACGCCTTCCTTCTTCGCCTGGTCAATTAACGACAAGCAGGACTCGCAGGCAGCAGCCAAGGTGAGCGGCAACAACACCCTCGACGCGCCCTATCAGTACGCCGCTGACATGGATCTTTACTTCGCTTCGGTCTTCCTTCCCGATGCGCCTGATCGCTCTACCGTAGTCACTCTGCACAATGCAATCGAGTTGCCGGGCGATGCGACCGACCCCAACAGCAAGAAGATTCACATCGACGTGCTTGGCCTGGCCGTAGGCGACACCAGCGGCGCCACGCACTTGCGTCTGTTTGCCGGACCCAAGGCCACAGACGTGCTCAAATCCATTCACTCGGTCGGCGCGGACGGCAAAGCTGACGGGCCCAACATCGAGCCTCTCATCCAATACGGCTGGATGACCGTCGTCGCCAAGCCGCTCTACCTCCTGCTTCGCTTCCTGGTCGAACACGGCATCGGAAACTGGGGCTGGGCCATCATTCTCTCCACCGTCATCTTCAACCTCACGCTCCTGCCCACACGCCTGATGATGACCAAGTCGTCGCTCAAGATGATGCGCATCCAGCCCAAGGTCGACGTCATCAAGAAGCGTTACGCAAATCTCAAGGCGACTGACCCCAAGCGCGCCGACATGAACGCCGAAATGATGGCCCTCTATAAAACTGAGGGCGTAAACATGTACGGCAACTGCCTGCCCATGCTCGTGCCCATGCTGCTTTTGTGGCCCTACTTCCGCGTGTTGGAGTACACGGTGGAGCTGCGCCAGGCACACTGGCTCTGGCTCCCTGACCTCTCGCAGCCGGACCCATCGCACATTCTGCCCATTTTCATCATCATCAGCATGTTCTTCACGCAGTACATCACTCCTTCTCCTGGCATGGACCCCGGCCAGCGTCGCATGATGGCCTTTATGATGCCGGTGATGTTCGGCTTCATGCTCTGGCATTACGCTTCGGGACTCGCGCTCTATTGGGGAACCGGCAACATCATGATGCTGGGGATGCAGATCGGCATCAACCGCTCCCATTGGGGTAAGGAGATGCACGCTATCGCCGATCGCCGCGCCGCCAAGAAGCTCGGCGCCAACCCCAAAACCGTCCAGGGCAAACGGTAAAGACAGTTCTCAGTTCATAGTTCGCAGTTCTCAGTGGCCGGCAAGGAGCCT
>CAZVYV010000335.1:0-3944 GCA_964630985.1 uncultured Occallatibacter sp. | reverse complement strand
TGATGATTCTGCTTGTCTGGCGTTGGCGCGTTCGCAGGCGCAGATTAAAGCCCGCAGTTTAATGGCTCTCAGCCTGTTAACCTCATCTTGAAAACACTCTTCAGGGGAAATACTGTGCAGCGCATCTGTGTCGATATGGACGAGGTGATGGCCGACACGCTCGCCGAGCACTTGCGCCGCTATAACCAGGCGTTCGACGAAGCTGTGACGACAGAGGATCTCGCCGGCAAAGGCCTGTGGGAGATCGCGCCGCAAGACCGCCAGGCGGAACTCCGCGCCTTTCTTGACGCTGAAGATTTCTTCGAAGTTCTGGATGTGATCCCCGATTCACAGGCTGTGCTCGAAGATCTTTCCACGCGCTTTGAAATCTTCATCGCCACGCAGGCCATGGCCGTGCCCAACTCGCTCGGCCCCAAATACCGATGGCTGCAGCGCCATTTTCCCTTCATCCCACCCTCGCACTATGTTTTCTGCGGCAACAAGAGCATTCTGCGCGCGGACTACCTCATCGACGACCAGCCGAGGAATCTCACTCGCTTCGAAGGCCAGGGACTGCTCTACACCGCGCCGCACAATCTCGCAGCAACCGGTTTTGTCCGCGTGAACAATTGGCGCGAAGTTGCTGAGTACTTCGATGCGGTCCCCTCGGAGCCCGAAACGCTTGCCTGACCGAACGCGATGCCCTCAAGCCCGCACAGCCTCAAACTCTCGCCCGCATGACTCAATCACTCCCGGTTCGATACCATGAAATTTGGCAGTGTCTGAGCTCAACTCTAAGGCGCCTATCACGCGTCGTCGCTTCCTGGTCGCGAGTGCGTGCGCGGGCGCCGGGCTTGCGGTCTATGGCGGCGAAATCGAGCGGCACTGGATCGAGATCTCGAACCACGACGTTTCGATACCGGGCCTGCATCAAGCCTTCGACGGCTTCCGCGTCGCGCAGCTAAGCGACATTCATATCGACGACTACACGGAGCCGTTCCTTCTTCGCGACGCAGTCCAGCAAATCAATGCGTTGAAGCCGGATGCGGTTTTCCTCACCGGCGACTATGTCACCCGCGGTCTTTTGCCGACCACCTATGCCGTCGCATCGATGTGGCAATGCACTGAACTGCTCAATCAGCTTGAGTGTCCTCACCGTTATGCCGTTCTCGGCAATCACGATGTGTTGGTCAACCGCGCCATCATTAAGGAGGCGCTCAGCGAAAGCGCTATCACCGTGCTCGACAACGGGTACGTGCCTATTGAACGAGCCGGCGCACGATTCTGGCTTGCCGGCGTTGACGATCCCGTAGAAGGCTTGCCGCTTCCTGACGCAGCAATCCCCGAATCCATCCGCAACGTGCCGCTTGAGCCCATCGTGCTGCTTTGCCACGCACCCGACTACGTCGACGATCTTCTAAAGTCGGCCGCCGGGCGCGCGCCTTCGCTGGTGCTCTCTGGCCATACCCACGGAGGCCAGGTGCGCCTGCCCTTCGTTCCCGCCCTTATCTTGCCGCCAATGGGCCGCAAGTATATCGAGGGCTGGTTCCGCTTTGGAAATCTGCAACTCTACGTCAATCGTGGTCTCGGCACGGTTGGCCTTCCGGTCCGATTCGACTGCCCGCCGGAGATTACGCTTTTCACGCTCCGCTCCACGTGAGCGAGAATCACATCCTCTGCCGTTCACAGGAATGCGCTCGTCATGCACCTTCGATGGTCATGCGCCCGCAATCGTCATGCCGTCGATGCGCAGCGTCGGCGAAGCCACAGATCCGCGGAAGATCAGGTCGTTTCCGATGGCTGTCACGTTGCGCAGCATCTCCGCGAGGTTTCCAGCAATCGTCACTTCTTCCACGGCATGCGTGAGCTGGCCATTTTCAATCCAAAGGCCGGTCGCGCCGCGCGAGTAATCGCCGGTGACAAGATTCGTGCCGAATCCCATCAGCCCCGTCACATAGAGCCCCGCCGGCACACCCGCGATGATCTCCTCGGGGGCAAGAGTTCCCGGTTCGAGAAAAAGATTGCCGCAACCGATCCCCGGCGCGCCCGCCAATCCTCGCGCGGCGTTGTGGGTCGATTTCATTCCCAGCTTGCGCGCGGTGTAGGTGTTGAGCAGGTAATTGCGCAGCATGCCCTTCTCGACCACAACGGTGCGCTGCGAAGCCAGGCCCTCGTCGTCGAAAGGCGAGGTGCCGAACCCTCCCACGCCGCTGGGCAGCAGCATCGTGTTGTCGTCCACGATGGTCACGTTCGCGGCGCCAATCGTCTCGCCAAGCTTTCCCGCCAGGAACGATGCGCTGCGCCAGATCGAGTCGCCGGAAGCAGCCTCGAAGACGGAGCCGACGAGCGAACGCGCCGTCTCCGGAGCAAAAACGATTGGAACGCGCTGCGTAGCCACGCGCCGCGCTCCCAGGCGACGCAAAGTGCGCCTTGCCGCCTCGGCGCCGACTGCTTCGGGCGATTCGACAAGGTTGAGGCGCCGCGCGCTCGACCACCATCCGTCGCGCTGCATCTTTCCGTTCGCATCCGTCGCCAGCGGCGCGGCTGAAACACCCGCATAGCTGGTGCGATAGCTGCCCAGGAATCCGCGGGAGTTGGCCATGGCCTTTTGCCCCGTCGACACATCAAAGCTGCCACCGTCGGAGTTCGTGATGCGCTTGTCGGCGGCCAGCGCCGCAGCTTCGGCCCGCCGCGCCCACTCGATGCGTTCCGCCGCTTGGAGCGAGTACACGTCGTCGAAGTAAAGGTGCAGATCGCCATCCGCCTTGCCAAATTCACCTGCCTCAGGCAAGCCAGCGAATGGATCCTCCTCGGTGACCTTCGCCAGTGCCAGCGCTCCATCGACAAGCTGCCGGATTCCATCCGCGGTCAGGTCGCTTGTCGAAGCCGAGCCGGAGCGCCTGCCCAGGAAAACTCGCAGTCCCAGTCCGCGCGAGCCCGATTCCTTCAGCGTTTCCACCTCGCCCATGCGCACATTCACGCTGAACTCGTCGCCTTCGCGCACCACAGCCTCGGCGTCGCTTGCACCCGCTTTCATGGCCTGTGCGACAACGTCGGCGACGAGAGATTCGAGATCGATTGCAGTTTCGTTGGATGGGGCGGCAGATTGAGGCATGTCCTCAAGCTATCAAAGCCGACGCACGCTCGTATGGAAGAAGCGGGGACTGAAATCGCTAAACAGCTCTGGCTACGCTGCAGATAAGCGGACCTGAATCCTGGAACGTGTGGCTTCGGCAAATCGCAGCAAAGTCTTTGTGCTCGGCAGCGTTTGACCGCTTTCGAGCCGTGCGATGGCTGATTGGCTCGTGCCCATGCGCTCGGCCAACTCGGCCTGTGACAACCCGGCGCGAAGACGAGCTCGAAGCAACTCTGCCGAGATTTCGAACTCCGGTGCGAGAGCTTCATACTCTCTCCGCACTTCGGGATTGGCCAGGAGCCTCGCCTTGAGCTTGTCGAAGGGGATAGTCATACAACCTCCTTTGCGCGCCGCAGCGCCAATTCAATTTCAGAGCGCGGCGTTGCTTGCGTTTTTTTCACAAATGCGCGGACCACCACGACGCGCCTTCCAATCGCAGTGACAGACAAAGCCCGAGCGATTCCGTCTCGGCCCTTCAGGCGCATCTCCCACAGCCTGCCTTCCAAATGCTTCACCTGTGGTTCGCCAAGAGTTTCTAACCCCACTTGGCAAATGCGTTCCGCGAGTCTTAGAAATCGGGCCTGCATATCAGCCGGGAGAGCCCTAATCTCAGCGCCCACCGTCTGATTGAGGATCTCTACTTGCCAATCCACATTTCATGATATCTCAAATTTGAGATAATCGCAACAGGGCGCCCGAAGCCGTACTTGGCTTGTGCAAAGAATCTGAAAGTCACACTTGTTCGCAGGAATCTGAAGCTAAGAGAACGGCCGGCGCTCTACGCCGTTAACCGTTCCAGCTGATCGGGTTTCACGATTGTCAGGCTGGT
>CAZVYV010000334.1:0-3957 GCA_964630985.1 uncultured Occallatibacter sp. | reverse complement strand
TTCATCAAGGGTTCGTTAGATAGCTGTGGGGCCTTTCCCAATGGGATTCAGGATTTATCGATCATTTGCTGCTTTCGCCGTCTGCATTGGCTCAATCGCACTTTCGGCGCAGACCGCCCAAACCAATCCGAGTATCGACCTGCCTTCGAGCAAGCAGTTGATTGGCGAGGTTCCGGGCCATCCGCAGCGCATCAACAGCGAGCCCATCTCGATGGCTGTTTCACCCGATGGCCGCTACGTGGTTACGGTGAACGCGGGCTATGGAACCTTCGAGTCGAAGTATGACCAGTCGTTTTCGGTTGTCGACACCGAGAGCGGCACGCTAGTCGACTTTCCGGATCTCCGCACATTTCCGCACTCACATCAAACGCTCTATTCCGGCCTCGCGTTCAGCGGCGACGGCAGCCATATCTATGCCAGCATGGCCTCGCTCAGCGATGCAAAAGGCGACGGCAAAGACGATGTGGGCAGCGGTATTGCGGTCTACACGTTCAACGCAGGCAAGATCGCGCCTGAGCGCCTGATTCATTTGCCGATCGCGCCGCTCCCGCCGGGACGAAAGACGCGCCTGCCCGAGGGAATCGACAATCATGAGGGAGTACCCTATCCCGCCGCGATTGCCGTCCTCGGCGAGCCCGGCCACGAAAAGCTGCTGGTTGCCGAAAATCTCTCTGACGATATTGTCCTCGTCGACGCGGAAACGGGCACCGTGGAAAAGCGCTTCGATCTCTCCGAGAGCGACGCCGTGCCTTCGACTTACCCCATCGCCCTCGCCGTCACCAGCGACGGCAAACGCGCGTTCGTTGCGCTGTGGAATGCATCGGAGATTGCTGAGCTTGATCTCGCACGTGGCACAGTGGCGCGCAAACTGGCGCTGCTTAAACCGCCCAGCCCCATCGCTCCGGGAACGCATCCGTGTGCGATGGTCTTTTCGCCCGGCGAAAAGACGCTCTACGTCGCGCTCGCCAATCGCGACGCTGTCGCCGCAGTGAATGTCGGTTCGGGCCAATTTCAGATCAAGGGCTACTTCGACACCCGTCTTCCGCGGCAGAGTTATTTCGGCGCGGAGCCAGTTGCCCTGGCGATAAACGCTGACGGCAGCCGGCTGTACGTGGCGAACATGGCCACCGATACGGTGGCCATCATCGATCCGCGAAAACTGACGCCGAAGGCCGCGAAAACGGGAATGGTCGAGCCGAATGGATTCATTCCCACCGAATGGATGCCGATGTCGATGGCGTTTGCCGCGACACCCTCCGGCGGCAAACTATACGTCGCGACCGACAAAGGCAAGGGAACCGGACCGAACAACTTCCCGCAGAAAATCGCCGAAGCGCAGCCTCATCAACGTTGGGGCAGCAGCGCGTATATCGGCACGATGCTTTACGGTTCACTGGCAACGATCGATGCATCGGAGATCGATGGGCACCTGGCCGACTGGACTTCGATGGCGCTCGCATCGAACCGCATGAAAGCCGCGCAGGAGCAGATCGCATTCGCCGGTGGTGCTATGCACCGTATCCGCCACGTCATCTACATCATCAAAGAGAATCGCACGTACGACCAGATCCTCGGCGATCTCTCGCAGGCCGGCAAGCAAGTTGGAAACGGCGACCCGAGCCTTGCGATGTACGGTCAAGCCGTCACTCCAAACGAGCACAAGCTAGCGCTCCAATTCGGCGTTCTCGACAATTTTTATGACTCCGGTGAAGTCTCCGGCGACGGCCACGTCTGGTCCAACGCGGCCATCGGTACGGATTACCTGGAGAAGACCTGGCAGCAGAATTACCGAGGCGAGCAGCGCCCGTACGACTACGAAGGCGTCGTGGCCGACGGTTATCCGCTGCTGCAGAGAATTCCCGACGTGAACGAGCCGGCGAGCGGTTATCTGTGGGGCGACCTGGCCGCGCACGGTAAGACCTACTATCACTTTGGCGAATACATTTCGTCGACGTTTTGCGACCAGCCGGCTGTTGCCGATGCCACGCTCGGCGCCATGCAGGCCGGCCCGGTCTGCGCGCAAAAGGCGTTTGCGCCGGGCGAGGCGTTGCCAGCCGAGTGGGGCGGCGGCGTGAACAAGTGGCCGTGGCCCATCCCGCGCCTGGCCACCAACATCGCCACCAAGCCCGAGTTGGTTGGCCACTTCGCGCCGGAAGCGCCAGACTTCGAGCTGATGGTTCCCGACCAGATCCGAGTCGACATTTTTCTGCGCCACCTCAAGCAGTGGGTCGTCGACCGCGAGCGCGGCCACGACACGATGCCGGATTTCGTGATGCTGCGTTTGCCCAACGATCACACCTACGGCACGCGGCCTGGCGGCCCAACACCGAAGTCCAGCGTCGCCGATAACGATCTCGCCGTGGGCCGCGCGGTGGAGGCGATCTCGCACTCGCCCTACTGGGACGACACCGCCTTTTTCGTGCTCGAGGACGACGCGCAGGCCGGCGCCGACCACGTGGATGCGCACCGCAGCATTGCTCTCGTTATCAGCAAGTATTCGCCGCACGGGCCGAATGGCGCGCCCTTTGTCGATAGCCGCTTCTATTCCACGGTAAGCGTCGTCCGCACCATGGAGGCGTTACTGGGGCTGCCGCCAATGAATAACAACGACGCCTTCTGCTCGATGATCGCGCCCGAATTTGCCGGCCCGGGCGATCAGGCGCCTTACGCCGCCGATTACACCAATCGCGACAATGGGCTGATCTACACCGCGAATCCGAAGAACGCTGCGGGAGCAAAGGCCAGCATGAAAATGGATTTCAGCCATGCGGATCGCGCGCCTGCCGAAAAGCTCAACATCATCCTGTGGCGAGACGCCATGGGCGACGCTCCTGTTCCGCCAATGCTCAAAACGCGTGCGAAGAAGACCGACGGCGGCGACGACGACTGAGTGGCCTCCAGACAGTTGCCGGCCGTCGCGTGTTCGAAAATCCTGCAAGGCGAAGATTCGACAGCATCGTCAACGCGAAAATCAAGGAGCGTTGACCCTTCCCGCTCTCCAAAGGGCGGGCAATTTCCGAAATCGCCTGAACGGTTCACCTGATGGGATAAATGGGGTAAAAACAAGCCTGAATGGCGTCAGTCGGCGCCAACTCCTTCGCCAAACCATGCCCCAAACTGGTAGCTTGAAGGGGTACGAAATTCTTTCCGGCGATGACGTCAAGTCCCTACTTTTCATTGGCAGTTTTGTTCGCGGCGGCACTCGGCTTCGGCCTCGCACCGCTGGGGCTGGCTTGGCTCTGGGCGCAAGTGTTTTCGCCGGCCAAACCCAACGCGGTCAAGAACGCCATTTACGAGTGCGGGCTGGAGTCAAAAGGCGACGCATGGATGCAGTTTCGCTCAGCGTACTACCTCTACGGCATCATCTTTCTTATCTTCGACGTGGAAGCCGTTTTTCTGCTGCCGTTTGCGGTGGCATTTACAGGATTGGGCGCGGCGGCGTGCGCGTCCATGCTGGTTTTTGTGCTCCTGCTGGTTGAGGGGCTGGCCTGGGCCTGGGCAAAAGGCGTGCTGACGTGGCATTGATGGGAAGTTCGCAGTTCGTAGTTCACAGTTCTCAGTCGCCTGCAAACTGCGAACTATGAACTAAGAACTGTGAACTGGAGCGAAGCGACATGGATCAAAACTTGAAGATCGAGCTGGGCAAGCAGGGCATCTTCGTCACCACCATCGAGGAGCTCTACAACTGGGGCCGCCGCAGTTCGGTGTGGCCCATGCAATTCGGCCTGGCTTGCTGCGCCATCGAAATGATTGCCACGACCATGGCGCGCTACGACCTGGCGCGCTTCGGCGCTGAGGTGTTCCGGCCGTCGCCGCGGCAGGCGGATTTGATGATCGTTTCCGGCACCGTGACCAAAAAGATGGCGCCGCAAGTTGTGCGCCTTTACAACCAGATGGCCGAGCCGCGCTACGTGATCGCCATGGGCGCGTGCGCCATCTCCGGCGGTCCGTTCAAGC
>CAZVYV010000333.1:0-3963 GCA_964630985.1 uncultured Occallatibacter sp. | reverse complement strand
GGGGTGGCGCGGCCGTCGGGCGAGACGCGAACCACGGAGACGGGCGTTTGCTTGCCGCGTGGGCCGGAGATGGTGGCATAGACCATTCCGGAGCGGCTGACAGCGGGA
Organism: uncultured Occallatibacter sp.; assembly: GCA_964630985.1. Classification (GTDB taxonomy): domain Bacteria; phylum Acidobacteriota; class Terriglobia; order Terriglobales; family Acidobacteriaceae; genus Telmatobacter. Next base: position 3,855 of record CAZVYV010000333.1, on the reverse strand, counting down.
CTGGTGACGGGATGAAGGCCGTCATTGAGCTGGCGAGCGACGCGTAGAGCGGCGGGATTGGCGGCGCCAGCCGGAGTGCGGACTTCAATGAGCCCGGCGGAAGCCTCAGCAGGAACGCGAAAAACGAGACGCGTGGGACGGCTCATGAGGACGTGAGCCGGCTGATTGTCGACGGCGACAGAAGGCAGGCCGAATCCGTTGGGACCGAGAGAGACTCCGATCAACTCGACTTCGCCGTTGGGCAGGGCGGCGGAGGGGAGAACATCGTCGACGCGAGGCAGATGGCCGACGGGAGGAGCGGGTTGAGGGGAGGAACGAGGCATATCAAAACCAAATTCGAATCAAAGACGCTATACCCAAAGCATACAGTCCGGCGGCTACATCGTCGAAGACGATGCCCCAGCCACCGGGGAGTCGCTCGAATCGGCGCACGGGAAATGGCTTGGTGATATCGAAGAGGCGGAAGAGGACGAGAGCAATGAGGCCATGAGGCCAATCGACGGGACAGAAGAGGAGGGCGATCCATTGGCCGATGACTTCATCCATGACAACGAAGCCGGGATCGGTGTGGCCGCTTTCGCGCTCAACGATGGTGGCGGCGGGGACGCCGAGGATGATTGCGAGGACGATGCCGGCGAGAAGAGCGATGAGGATCGCGAGACGGCTGGGATGGGTGAGCCAGGCGTATGCGGCCCAGAGCAGGAGGGCGGCGATCGACCCGTAGGTGCCAGGGCCGGGCTTGAGGTAGCCGACGCCGAGGACGGTGGAGACACTCCATGCCCAACGCGTTTTCTTCATGGTTTCTTTTTGGTCTTGGACGGGATCAGCGGCGGAACGTTCATCCTTCATCCGAGTCTCCGCCGCGATTTGGGCCGAGGCCGCCGAGATCCTCGAGGACTTCGGGGTCGAGAACAGGAGAGCTGATCTTGTAAGCGCCCATGGCCCATTTGCCGAGGTCGATTTTGCGGCAACGGTCGCTGCAGAAAGGGAAGTCCTCGTCGGCGGGACGGACGATCATTCCGCAGGTTGGGCAGTGAAGGTGCTGAACGGATTTTTTGCGTGAGGGCATCAGAGTTGCCGATCCACTTCCATCGTAACTCGGTGCGGCTCGGGTGGGGGCGGGGAGGGTTTGTACTATCCCACCCTGAAACTCTCCCCTGCGCGTCGAGGTTTTAGGATGGGGCACCCCGGACCAGTGGCTAGTTAAGAGTGGACAGTGGTTGGTTCTTCCTGCTCCATGAAGGTTGATGCGATCCCCGGTCCGAAAAACCGGACCGCGGGCACCCATTCATTTGTGGGTTGGACGAGGATACGAAAAGCAACCGCAGATCCTTCGACTCACCACCCCCAAACTGAACAGCGTTTGGGGCCTTTTTCGCTCAGGATGACACGTCCAATCGAGCTACATGCCATTTAGCAGAGTCTTCAGGCTCGCCAAAGCTTGCGTGCGGGCGGCGGTGTTGGCGGCGTTTGTGTTGGTGGGATCTTCGCCAGCGCGCATGAAGCCGTGGCCAGCGCCGTCGTAGATGACCGGGTCGTATTTCTTGCCGGCGGCGGCCATCGCGGTTTTGGCGTCGGGAACCGTGGCGGAGATGCGCGCGTCGCTGCCGGCGTAGAAGCCGTAGACGGGAGCGGAGATGTTCTTCATAGCATCGGCGGGCGGCGGAGGGCCGTAAAAGACGAAGGCGGCAGAGAGGTTTTGGCGCGTTGTTGCAAAGCGGAAGGACTGGCCTCCACCCCAGCAGAAGCCGATGACGGCGAGCTTGCCGCTGGCCGAGGGGAATTTGAGCGCGTATTCGGCAGTGGCGTTGAGGTCGGCGGTGATGACGCTGGGATCGAGCGATGAGACGGCTTTGATGACGGATTGCTGATCGGGGAATGCACTGGTGTCTCCGCCATTGGGGCCGTCGCCCGAAAGCAGGTCGGGTGCGATGACGATGTAGCCCATGGCGGCGATGTCATCGGCCATGGAGCGCGCCCAGTCAGAGAGTCCGAAGATCTCGTGGATGAGCAGAACGACGGGCGCTTTGTGGCTGACTTCGGGATAGACGACGAAGGCGTCGACCGTGCGCGAGCCGTATTTGACCTTGACCCACTCCTGGTGGCGCGGGGATTTATCGAGGATGGATTTAGCCCAGTCCTGTGCGGAGGCGGGCGCGGAAAGGGTGAGGGCGGCGCAGAGAAGCAGGATTGCCGGGGCGAGGCGGGGAAGCGGGTTTTTCATGGCGGAAGGATAGCAGAAGAACAGGGAATAGGGATTAGGGAATAGGGAATAGGGACGTGGGGACCAGGGATTTATTCGAGGAACTATGCCTTCCAGAAGGGGGACGGGCCGATCCATTGCATGTCGTATTGGTTCATGAAATCTTTCGTCGGTGCGAGTTCGGGATGGGCTGCGGCGTCAATGAAGTACTGCTCCATTTTGTCAGCGGGCGTGAAGGCGATAAGCATATGCGCCGGTGAATCGGTAGCGGAGAAAGTGTGAGGGATGCGGCGCGGGGCGAGGATTGACTCGCCAGGCCCGAGTCGCAGGCGACGATCGCCGACCTGGAAACGCACTTCGCCTTCCATCACATAGAACCATTCTTCCTGAGACAAGTGCAGATGCAGTGCCGGGCCCGTGTTGGGCGTGAGATTGGAGTGCTCGATGACGAGGAGGTTGCCTGCGGTGTCGGAGGTGACGACCTTGAAGGCGAGAGAGCTGAACCCCAGAGAGTGAAGATGCCCGGTGCGGTCCTCACCAGCAGGGACGGGATGGAGGATTGAATCGGGCGGCGTTTCGGGCGAGCTTTGCGCGAAGACATTTTGGAGAACAGCGGCGGGAAGGAAGGAGGCGGAGGATTTGAGGAAAGTGCGGCGTTGGATGGGCATGGAGGGATCATAAAGCGGCCGGCGGCGTAACTGGATGAAAAAATCGGCTGCTATAATTGCGCAAAGTTTAGATCCCCTCTTTCTCCGCCATGTCAGGTATACGATTCGATGAATTTGAGCTTAACGAGCAGACCTTTGAGCTGCGCAGGAACGGCACGCCTGTCCGGATTCAGCAGCAGCCTGCGCGGGTGCTTGCGTTCTTGATGAATCACCGCGGGACTCTGGTGACGCGGGAGCAGATACGGCTGGCGATCTGGGGCGAAGACACGTTTGTGGATTTTGAGCAGGGACTGAACTTCTGCATTCGCCAGATTCGGCTGGCACTCAACGATCAGGCGGACAAGCCAAATTACATCGAGACGCTGCCGCGGCTGGGATACCGCTTTGTCGGGAAGATGGAAAAAAGCGGCGCCGCCACGGTTGTCGCGATTCCCCGCGACGAGAAGAGGCTGCGGATCGCGGTGGTTCCCGTGGAGGAGCTTTCAGGAAAAGAAGGCGACTATTTCGCCGCCGGATTGACGGAAGACATGATCTCCGCGCTTTCGCGTATCGATCCGGCCCGGCTGCGGGTGACTGCGGTTCCAAAGATTGATAGCGGCGATGGGATGGCGGATCATCTCGATCGACTCCGACGCGAGTTGAACCTGGATTACATGCTGGGCGGGTCGGTGAGACGGTCGGGGGACACGCTGCGCATCAGCGCGAAACTGCACGATCTGCGCGACCGAAGCGTGCTTTGGTCGGAGACCTACGATCGCAAGGCATACGACTTGCTGGCGGTGCAGGAAGAGGTCACACAGCGCGTGAGCGAGAGCCTGGCGCTGGAACTTTTTCCCAGCGCGACGGTGGGGACGCGCAGGTATTCGAAGTCGTCGGCGGCGTATGACGCCTATTTGAAGGGGCGTTTTTTCTGGCACAAGATGACCGCAGATGCGATCCGGCGCAGCATGGGCTACTTCAACGAGGCGCTGGCGATGGATGCAG
>CAZVYV010000332.1:0-3987 GCA_964630985.1 uncultured Occallatibacter sp. | reverse complement strand
GAGCGGACTCCTTGGTTTCCTTGTCGATCATCACTGCCATGCCGATGCCGCAGTTTGGATGGCATCCGCAGGAGAGCTGACCCCACTCGGCGGTAGGCCCATGCACGAGATCGGCCCAGTCAGAGAAGGTGGACATGAAAGAAATCGGGAACCAGTCGCGCGCCGGCTCGCCCATGCCAACCTGCGACTTGACGTCGTGCGCCATGTGCGAGAGCGTGTAGCGCTGGGCCACGCGGCGCTCGTCGGTGATCTCTTCGTCGCGGCCGGTAAAGCTGACCGGCTGGAACGACAGGAAGCTGATCTTCTTGGGGTTCTCGAGCGCGAACTCGATGATGCGACCAACCTGCTCGTTGTTGATGCCGTTCACGATGGTGGTGACGGGCACGATTTCAACGCCGGCTTCGTGGAGATTGTTGATGGCCTGCAGCTTGACGTCGAACAGGTTGCCGACCTTGCGGTGCGAGTTGGCAGCGTTGCCGATGCCGTCGAATTGCAAGTACACGTAACGGAGGCCGGCCTCGGCAGCGGCGCGGCAGAGCTCCTTCGACTTGGCGAATTCGATGCCGTTCGATGCGGCCTGGACCGAGTTGTAGCCAACCTTACGCGAGTAAGCGACCGCGTCAAGGAAGTAAGGCGACAGAGTGGGCTCGCCGCCAGAGAACTGAACGCTCATCTGCCGCCTGGGCTTCATGGTGATGGCGTTGTCGAGCATGGTCTTGATCTCGTCCCATGTGAGCTCGTGGACGAAGCCTACCTGGTTGGCGTCCATGAAGCAGGGGTCGCACATCATATTGCAGCGGTTGGTGAGGTCGATGGTGAGCACCGAACCACGGCCGTGGGTGACGGTTGATGTGCCATGGTTGTGCAGCTTCTCGTCGCCCGCGCCGTGGGCACGAATGTCGCGTCCGGGGAAGCTCTCTTCAAGATGCTTGAAGAAGACGGGGTCGATGGACATGACGTCTTCAAAGTGGCCGTGCTTGGGGCAATCCTTGACCATGAGGATTTTGCCGTCGCGCTCGATGATCTGGGCCTTGATTTCGCCGACTTTCTCGTTGAGAAGGACTTCGTGGGGCAGCTTGCCGTCGAGAATTTGCTTGCGAATCTCAGGGACGCACTTGGGACAGAGCGAGTCCGTGGTGCGCGGCCAGCCGAGGGGCGGCTTCTCCTTCTGATAGCTCTTGAGGAGAGGCTTGTCGCTCCACTTGGGCGTGAAGGAGGCGTTGGGGCTGATGCGGTTCAAGCGCTCAAAAACAACCCACGCTCCCTTGGCTGCGTAGACGGCGGCCTTTTCAACATATTTCACGGCTTTGGGCATGATCTCGAAATCTCCTCTTTGGGATTGAAGGCGCCGGGCTTGAAGGTGTTGCCCGGCTGGGAGCCAGCGGTTTCCATGGTATAAACCGAAGGCTAAGAAGTCATTACGAGAGTATGTCTTAAGGCCGGTCAACCCAAGTGAGGTGCAGCGAATGGCTGAAATGGGGGCTGGATGGGGATTTGGGGGAGCTGAACGGGGGAGTAGTGAGGCAAGTGGTTGGCGGAAAAGGGGTTATTGTGTTGATTCCTGGAAAATGAAAGGTGTTGCCACCAGCGAAGAGACACTTTGGGCTAAGGCGGGTTGACGGCGACCTGATTGATGATGCGCTGGACGAAGACGACATGTGTATGGATGTGACTGGCGATCGAGGGCACGAATTCGGTGATGAAGTTATCGATGGGTGCGGTGGCCAAGCCGATGCCGTAGCGCTCCGCGTCGGCGGAGAAATGGGTCTGCTGGCCGGGCACATAGAGGTTCGCGAAGGAAATGTCGATGACGGGCGTGATGAGCTGAGAGTAGTTGAGAGTGTGGCTGTCGTTGTCGGCACGCTGCCAGAAGGTTTCGACGACACAATGGAGGACGCGGCGCGGGATGCTGATGTCCGGGCGGCGATGGTAGTGCGGATCAGTGTGCGTGATGGTGGGAATCACGAAAGTGCCGAAGAACTGGTCGGTCATGTCCTGGGTGAAGTTGACCCCCGACAATCTGCCCCAACCGGGAAAGCCGGGACCGTAGGCAGTGTGCGAGTTGGCGGCGATTTGGATGCCTGCCTCGCCGAAGATGGTGGCGAGGTTGAAAGGGTTGATCAGGTTATCGAGCGCGAGACGGAGTTTTTGCTCGGGTGAAAAGCGGACCACCTCGGGGCCAGTAACGAAGCGGGCGTACCAGTTGAAGAACGGGACGTGCGCGAGACACACCGTTGACTCGACCGGCGCTGCGCCGGCAGAGCGCGTGGTCTCTCCGACGCCGAGTACGGAAACGGCCCGCAAGCCGGCGGTGGCCGCCATGGATGCGCCGGCATTTTTCACATCGCATGGATTGACTGGTCGCGGCGATTTGGCGGGTTTCTGCGATGGAGGATTCGCGAGCGGCGGATTTGTTGCTGGGCCGTTCGAGATCGCGCTGAATTGGTTTGAATCTTGTGGTTGAGGCGCAGACGGAAGCGAGGGAGCGGGATTCGTTGCCGGCGTCTCGCCGGTCTGACTTTGCGCTGGAGCGAATTCACAGATGAAAAGGGTCAGAGCCAATGCGAGAAGCTGCACAGCGAAGATCCGGAGCTCCCGCGCGGGCGCCGGCGATGAGCCGCATCCAATCGTCTTGTGATCGAGAACTCCGCTGCGCAAGATTGTGGACCTCGGATGGAGAACGATTCGACTCCGCGAGAGCTGCAGTCGATCGCCGGATTCAGTGGGGGAACCGCTAGGCTCATGATGCGAAAGCGATGAGATTGCGTCAATAGTTATCTTGGCGGTGCATTACGGGCGCCAAGGCATTGACGCGGCTGGTTGTGTCGCGCAGACTTTGGATAGGTTCAGTATCTATATAGGAACGCAAAGGAAGGGCTTCAATTATGAGCACACCGAATCATCCTGGCTGGGGTGGGCCGCCGACGTTGGGTCAAAGGATCGACGAAGCCGTCGAGCTGATCGAGATGGAGTTGCGCCACGCGATTACGTATGTGAATGACGCCGTCATTCCGCAGGTGCGCAGGGAGTCGATTGTCGCCATGAGAACGGCGGCCGACACGCTACGTAATCTGGCAGATCGCTTTGACAAGCAAAACAAGACTGCGCCGAATCAGTCGTATGGCCAGGCACCCACTGAGGCGAACAACCCAAACAGGGAGCCGCGCTCTTGAGCGCAGGAAAAATAAAGCGCAGAAAAGAACAGGCCGATAGGGGGCAGCGCAGCGCGGTGTGGCGCGGCGTGATGAGTGCCGCGTTCGCCGCGGAGATTCTGCTGGGCGCGAGCGGCTGCGGGCACAAGGAGAATCAGGCCCGAGTGGCTCCGCCGCAAGCTTTGCCGCCAGTGGCGGAGCGTGCTCCTGCTGGGACATCCGGATCGGCTCCGGCCATCATTCCGGTGACGCCAGTGCCGCCGGGAGGAATCAACGAAGACGATCTTGCATTTGTTGCGGCGCACCGGCCGATCCTGAGCGAAGTGGGCTATGCAACGTGGTATACCGCGCCCTACAAAGGGCGGCGCGCTGCGAATGGGCAGGTCTTCGACAGCGAAGCGATGACTGCCGCGCATCGCACTCTGCCTATGGGATCGTTGGTAGTGGTGACGAATATGAAGACCGGCGAATCGAGCGCCATGCGGATCTCGGACCGTGGCCCGTTTGTGGAAGATCGCATGCTCGACCTGACCATCGCTTCGGCCAAGGCAGTGGGAGTTTACCGCGTTGGGATGGCGCTCGTTCGCATGGACGTTTACGAGACGCCAAAGCCGATCAATAGCGGCGGGCGGTGGTGCGTGCAGATCGGGGCGTTCCACAATGAGGACGATGCGATCGCGCTGAAGGTACAGTTGCTTCAGACGTATCCGGGTTCAAACGTGATCGAGTTTCCCGGGGAGAACAACTTTTGGGTGCGCATCCGGCCGGAGGGCGATGACCGCGCCGAGGCCGAGCAGATCGCGCGCCAGCTACAGCCGGTGGAAGGCAGTGCGTA
>CAZVYV010000331.1:0-3988 GCA_964630985.1 uncultured Occallatibacter sp. | reverse complement strand
AATTTCGCGGCCCGGGGAAGGGGTTTTATCGACGGCCGCGCGGCTGAAATGGCGCATCAGCCGAGGGCTGACCCGCGGTGCCTGGACTCAAGACAGGCCACAGCGCAATTTAAGCTGGGATTGAATGATTGGCAGCGTGAGGCGCAGTCAAGCGGCGGATGCGGAACGGGCGTGCTTCTTTTTTGACACGGCAGGCGAGCCTTTGCGGCCCGTCGGTCGCTCCATTCCCTGCGCGATTTGCGCCATGCGCAGGTGCTGCTCCATAAGGTTGTGCGCTTCTTTTGCGTTGCGCGTGCGGATGGCGCGATAAATCTCGCGGTGCATCTCCGCGGATTCGCGCATGTCGGTGGAGCGCTCGACAGTCTTGCGGCGCGTATCGTAGAGCGCTGACGTGATGGTCTCAATAATTGCGGCGAGAATTGGATTTCCTGAGGCCTGGGAAACGATGCGATGAAAGAGCAGATCATGGATGAGGTATTCGGCAGGACTATCCATGGAGGCAAACATGTCGGCAACTTCATCGCCGAGGGCGGCGAAGTGCTCCTGGTTGCCGCGTTCGGCGGCCAAGGCGGCCAGATGGCTTTCAAGGATGATGCGGGCTTCAAACATCTGCCAGGACTGAAAGCCATGCAGGGCGCCGATAAGGCTGAGCGAGGCGGTTCCGAATTGAGGCGGCCCGTCGGCGACGAAGGTGCCGACACCGTGCCGGATCTTCATGACGCCCATGGCGGCCATGTACCCGATGCCGGTGCGGAGGCTGGCGCGGCTAATTTTGAGAGACCGGGCGAACTCACGTTCCGGAGGAATTTTGTCGCCCGGCTGCAGGGTTCCGCTCTCGATGAGGGAACGGATGTGGTTAACCACTTGCATCGTGCGATGAGTATTCGGCTCTTCTTCTTTCACCCTCGGCATAAGCTGAGCAATCCTCTTGCGATGCTGAAAATCAGTGTCACAGGGAGATTATCACCGAAAGCGGGTGTGTGGTTGGATAAACGCTCACACGGTGCGAAAGAAACCAAATCGAGACCGACTAGCGGCATTTCCGTGTATACTTCCGGTCTGACCTCTCATTCCGGCAGCGGCTTAGTGAATCGCTGCGCGAGACGATTAGAATGAAAGCCATGTTGCTCCACGAAGACCGTTTGTTTCCAGCGGATGCCAGCGCGCGCAACGTAGCACGATCTCTCTATGAGCAAGTACGCGGGCTTCCGATCATCAGTCCCCATGGACACACCCAGGCTAAATGGTTCGCGGAGAACGGCCCATTTCCGGATCCGGCAACGCTTTTTGTGCAACCGGACCATTACGTGTTCCGCATGCTCTACAGCCAGGGAATCTCGCTGGATGATTTAGGCATTGGCCAAGCGGTGATCGAGGACCCGCGCAACGTATGGCGCATTTTCGCAAAAAACTATTATTTGTTCCGGGGCACACCGACGCGGATGTGGCTGGACTACGCATTTCAGGAGCTGTTCGGGCTGAAAGAACGGCTGAGCGAGAAGACGGCCGACCACTCCTTCGACGTGATTGCAGAGAAGCTGCGCACGCTGGAGTTTCTGCCGCGGGCGCTTTACGAGAAGTTCAACATTGAAGTGCTGTCGACGACAGAGTCCCCGCTGGACGAGCTGAAAGCTCACCAGGCCATTCGCGATTCCGGATGGAAGGCGCGAATTGTTCCAGCGTTTCGACCCGATTCGGTGGTCGATCCGGAGTTCAAGGGATTTGCGGGGCTGGTGGCGAAGCTGGGCGAAATGCACGGCGAGGACAGCTCGACGTGGAATGGCTATCTGAATGCGTTGATGAAGGCTCGGGCGCGATTCAAGGCGCTGGGGTGCACGTCGACGGACCATGGACATCCGACTGCGCAAACGGCGGACCTATCGCAGGCTGAGGCGGCGGCGCTGTTCAGCAAAGTGATTACCGGAAAATCGGATTCTGGAGAGCAGGAGCTGTTCCGCGCCCAGATGCTGACGGAACTGGCGCGAATGAGCGTGGAAGATGGACTGGTGATGCAGATTCATCCCGGGTCGGTGCGCAACCACAACCGCTTTGTCTATGAACGGTACGGCCGCGACATGGGAGCAGATATTCCCAGGCCGACGAACTACGTGGATGCGTTGCGACCGCTTCTGAACAAGTTCGGCAATGAACGCAACTTGACGATCATATTGTTTACGCTGGACGAGACGACATATAGCCGCGAACTCGCGCCGCTGGCCGGGCATTATCCGTCGTTGCGCCTGGGACCGCCCTGGTGGTTTCATGACAGCCCCGAAGGGATGATGCGATTCCGCGAGCAAGCGACCGAGACAGCAGGGTTTTATAACACGGTTGGATTCAACGACGACACGCGGGCATTTCTCTCGATTCCGGCGAGGCACGATGTGGCGCGACGGGTGGACTGCGCATTTCTGGGCAGGCTGGTGGCGGAACATCGTTTGGACGAGGATGAAGCGCATGAAGTGGCGCGCGAATTGACGTATGGGCTGGTGAAGAAAGCGTACCGGCTCTAGTTCTATTTTGCGCTGTTGATGGTGCGGCATGGTCTCCCACCCTAGCCGGAAAACAGGAACCCGGCCAGGATGGGGCACCCAGCAGGTGTGGTGTGAAGAAAGTTGAGTTGGGCATATGAGTCTTTATTGTTCCGTTGGAAGCACCGAAACCGATCTCTCGGAGAAGGAACTAAAAGAGCTGTTGGTGGAGAGCCTGGCCAAGCTGGGCAAACGGACGAACGTGCTGGCCGTTCCGCCTGATCAAAGCCGCGAGCATTCGCGGGCCGGCGATCTGACGCGGTACGCGTGGGAGCACTACGGCGAGAGGCTAAATGCTGTGCTGCCGGCAATCGGAACGCACACGCCGATGCGTCCGGACCAGATTGCGCACATGTTCGGGAAGATGCCGCTGGAATTGTTTCGCGTGCATAACTGGCGGACGGATGTCGAAACGCTCGGCGAGTTGCCGGCTGAGTTCATTCGCGAACAATCGGAAGGCAAGCTGAATTACACGTGGCCGGCGCAGGTGAACAAGCTGATTTCGCAGGGCGGGTTCGATCTGATTCTTTCCATCGGGCAGGTGGTGCCGCACGAAGTGATCGGAATGGCGAACCACTCCAAGAACATTCTGATTGGCTCCGGCGGGCGCGAGGGAATCAACCGCAGTCACTACCTGGGCGCGGTCTATGGAATGGAGCGAATCATGGGGAGGGCCGAGAACCCCGTGCGCAACGTGCTGAACCGTGCGTGCGAGCAGTTTTTGGGGCACCTGCCGATCGTTTACGTGCAGACAGTGGTCGGGCGTGGCAAGAATGGCGGACTGGCGGTGCGCGGGCTGTATGTTGGCGACGATCTGGAATGCTTCCTAAAAGCGGCGGCGCTGAGCCTGAAGGTGAACTTCGAAATGCTCGACGAGCCGATCAAGAAGGCGGTCGTCTACCTGGATCCGAAGGAGTTCCACAGCACATGGATCGGCAACAAGGCGGTGTACCGGACACGGATGGCGCTGGCTGACGGGGCGGAGCTGATTATTCTTGCGCCGGGCGTGAAGGAGTTCGGTGAGGACAAAGGGATTGATGCGCTGATCCGGAAGTATGGCTATCACGGTACGCCGGCCACGCTGAAGGCGGTAGAAGAGAATGCAGATTTGGCTGCGGACCTGAGCGCGGCTGCGCATCTGATTCATGCTTCGTCGGAGGGGCGGTTCACCATTCGTTGGTGCCCCGGCGAGCTGAGCCGCAAGGAGATAGAGAGCGTGGGATTCGAATATGGCGATTTGAAGGCAATGACGGCGCGCTACGATCCGGAGAAGCTGCGTCACGGCTGGAACGACGTGGGCGGCGAGCGAATTTTCTTTGTCGCGAATCCGGGGTTGGGTTTGTGGGCATACCGCAGCCGGTTTGAGAGCTCAGGCACGCCGGCGCTGGCGCACAGTCACGCGTAATTGGAATCTGACAAAGCACAATAGAAGAAGAACAAGAAAATTCGCAAACGGG
>CAZVYV010000330.1:0-3997 GCA_964630985.1 uncultured Occallatibacter sp. | reverse complement strand
ACTGTGCAGCTCGTTGCCAGGATCCGCTTCTAGGATCTGGCTCGCGCTTCAAGTCCAACTCAAAGCAGGGCGTCCCAAGCGGGGCGCCCTTTCTTTTTGCTGTCAAAAGCGGCAAGGAGGGCGAGGTGGTTATGGGGCCGGAAGATCGCAGAGCCGAGCGAAAACCTCCACGTGCTATCGCATTCGAGGGTGGAAATGGCTGAATGCGAAGGTGCGGCACTGCAGCTGATTATCCAATTTACGCAAGATTGATGGTTGCGGCTACAGATTTCCATATTCAAGCCCGAAATACCACGGAAGTCGTAGACGAAGATGTCATTTCTTTTCAACTTGTTGAGCATGATTGGCCGCGCGCGCTGAATTGGCACCTGAATTGCCTTTAGAGATGCAAAGTTAATTCCACGTTACTGGAGTCGCATCCAGCAGGCGTAAGTCTGCGTGGTCAGGCATCGTGTGCGAATTTTCTGGAAAGCGCGGAATTCTTTTGATTTCTTGCAATTAATTTGCGGAATCGGACTTGCCCTTCCCATCAAGCCACCGAAAGCGCCCAACCTGGATGTTGAAGCTTTTTGCGAAGCTTTCTCAATTCAGACCGACTTTGGAGGAGTTCTATGATGTTGTTTCCATCGCAGCCCGGGTCGAATCTTCCTGCCATTTCAGTTCGCGGCGTTTGTAACCGTTTAACCGGCCTAACGCTGGTCGTTCTAGGCCTTTTCGCCGTCCTGCTTGCCAGCGGCACAGTCGCCCAGGCGCAGGTTGAAACCGGACAGATTTCCGGAACCGTCCTGGACCAGACGGGAGCCGCTGTCCCCGGAGCAACGATTGCAGTCAAGAACCTTGGCACGAACTCCGTGCGCAACACCGTCTCCTCGCCCACAGGCGCATATCAGGTCTCTGGGCTAGAACCGGCCATCTACCAGGTTGTGGTCACCGCCGGGAGCTTCAAACTCTACACTGCAACCGTCGAAGTGACCGTCGGCGGGCACGCAAACGTTGACGCGAAGCTTTCCGTCAGCGCTACCGTGACTGAAGTGCAGGTGGTTGGCGAAGGCGGAGCCCAGGTCAACACGCAGACCCAGGAACTCTCACAGATTGTCGATTCCCAGCAACTCGCTGCGTTGCCCAGCTTGACCCGCAATCCCTACGACTTCGTCTCGATCTCGGGCAACGTTTCAAGCGGCGACAACACGACGAACAGCTCGAATAGCGGCCAGAACCTGACCAACCGCGGAGTTGGATACGCCATCAACGGCCAGCGCGAATCAGGCACGGAGATTCTGCTGGATGGCGCGGAGAACGTGTCCATCTTCAGCGTTGCCGTAGGTGAAGACATCCCGATGGATTCGGTGCAGGAATACAGCGTCCTTACTAACAACTATTCGGCCGAATACGGCCGCGCGTCCGGCGGAGTGGTCAACGTCACCACGAAGGCGGGGACCAATAGCATCCACGGCTCCGCGTGGGAGTTCAATCGCCTCTCCGCCTATACCGCGAACACCTATGCCAACGACGCAGCCAACTCGGCCGCGGGCCCTTGCGGGGGACCCTCCAGCGCCAATCCCTGCCCAGACCCCAAAGGTATCTACACCCGCAACCAGTTCGGCTACGCCGCGGGTGGTCCGATCATCAGGGACAAGCTCTTCATCTTTGAGAGCACGGAGTGGACACGCGTTCGTTCGGCAGCCACCGAGAGCGAGGAAATCTTCGATCCAGGCTTCATTGCGATGTTGCCGACCAATATACAGAATTACTACAAGACCTACGGCCAAACGACTCTGAAGTCCGCCGGCACGGCGGCCACCGTGGGAGACATCGTCAACTCGTGTGAGTTCGGTTCGACGTCCACGACAGCTTGTGTGAACCCAACCGCATTCCCGCTGGTCAATGGCACAAAGGCGATTCCGACAACGCAAGCGGTCTTCGACACCGTGAATTTCTCCGCCCCCTTCGATGCGGGCGGCGGCATCCCGGAAAGTGCATACGACCTTGTAGGCCGCGTCGATTTTAACCCGACCGAGAAGACGCAAATGTTCTTCCGCGGCGCCCGTGAAAACGAAAACCAATTCGTCGGTTCCGATGCGTATTCCGCCTACCCGCAATACGACGTAGGAACAGCGTTCGCAAATCAGAGCTACCTTTTTTCGCTGTCTCACACTTTCAGCCCGAGCGTGTTTCTCTCGGCGAAGGCGAGCTACACCCGTTTCAGCGATGTAAATTCGTTCGATGCAGCCCTGACCGATACCCCCAACTTGATGTTCGTCTCGCCCACCGACCCGGTGACCGGCAATGTGATTCAGATGCCTGGATTGGAGAACTACAGCGAACCCGGCGCGGGTGGCCTGCCCTACGGCGGACCGCAGAACACGATTCAATATGAGCCCGATCTTTCGTGGACCAAGGGCAAGCATTCCTTGCGCTTTGGCTGGCTGGGCACTTACATCCAGATGAACGTTGCATACGGCGCCTACGCTCAGGCAGTCGAGCAGCTTGGAGCCGACTTTGTCGACAGTATGAGCGACATGGTCAACGCCATGCCGTGCACGGCAACAACACCCCCAGCAGATTGCAACAGTGCTGGCTATATCATCGGTGGCGATCCCAACGGCGCAACACTGGTCAGCTTCCAGGCTCGTGTCAACCCCCAGGGCAAGCTCCCCTGCGCAGTGGATATCTATGGAAACGAACCCAGCCCCATTCCCTCTTCCTGCCTGGTGCAGCCGCCGCTTCAATCCGCTTCGTATGCCCGCAGCTATCGTTACAAGGATTGGGCGACGTATGCGCAGGATAGCTACAAAGTTACGCCGCGTTTGAACTTCGATCTTGGCATTCGTTACGAACACTACGGCGTGCAGCACAACAATAATCAGGCGCTGGACTCGAACTTCTACTTTGGCGCCGGCGACGGAGTCGAGCAGCAGGTTGCGAGCGGTGGCGTCTTCACCACGAAGAACAGCCCCATCGGCGAGTTCTGGAAGCCGCGCTGGGGCACGATCGCGCCACGCGTCGGTTTTGCCTATGACCTATTCGGCAACGGGCGCGACAGCCTTCGAGGCGGATACGGCATCAGCTTCGAGCGTAACTTCGGCAACGTGACTTTCAACGCCAGCTTCAACCCTCCGGCCAGCGCCGTCATTAGCGATGTTTGCTCGGCAGGGGATGCAAGCTGTGCTTACGCCGTGACCAACCAGGATCTCGGCCCTCTTGGCGTTGCCGGCGCAGGGGCCGCGATGCCCCCGGTCGAGCTTCGCCATCTTGACCAGAATATCGAGGTGTCGCAAACCCAGTTCTGGAGCCTCGCATTCGAGCATCAGCTCACGCACGGCACCGTGATCGAGGTTAGCTATGGCGGCGCCAAGGGAGATCACCTCTACGACCTGGCGAACGTAAACCAGGCTGGCGCAGCTCAGGAATATCTCGGCGCGCCTCTGGTTGAAGGTCCGCAATGCTCTAATTCCGGTTACGTGGATAACAACACTGGAAATGATGAGTGCCTGACACGCCCGACGCAGCAATATACCAACATCAACATGCGCGGCAGCTTTGCGGGGAGCGCCTACAACGCACTCAACGTCAAGTTCCAGACGCAGAACATCCATGCCACCGGCTTCAGTCTCGTCGGTAACTACACATGGTCGCGTTCGCGTGACGACCTGAGCTCGACCTTCGGCGACAGCTTGCAGGGAGGCTCCGGTTATATCGGTTCGTTGGGTTACACGTCTCTGCAGGATCCGAAACTCGATTGGGGCCCGTCCGATTTCGATCAACCGCAACGCATCGCGCTTGCACCGATCTGGGCGACTCCCTGGTTCAAACACGGAACGGGTTTCGAGCGCGAGGCGCTGGGCGGATGGAACATCTCCGGCATCTTCACAGCACGCAGCGGTGTACCGTTCTCCGTCTATGACTATACTTACGACGAAACCTACTACACCGTGCCACGCTTGACGCCTGCCACGCCATTCAAAAGTCACAACGTCAGCAAGAGTCCCAAGGTGGT
>CAZVYV010000329.1:0-4012 GCA_964630985.1 uncultured Occallatibacter sp. | reverse complement strand
GATCATGAGGCAATTCCGGGCTTCATGGATGCAATGACGATGCCGTATCAGCTGAAGGATCCGACTATCGCCGGCGATTTGCACCCGGGTGACACGATCACCGCGGACGTGCTGGTGTCGAAAAGTTCCGAAGAGACGGTAGTGCTGGATCATATTGTTGTGATCGCGCAGGGAAAGCCGGATTACAAGCCGACGGTGTTCTACCACGTGCCCGCGGCGGGCGACGAAGTGCCGGATTTCACGCTGCGCAACCAGGATGGACGTTCGATTCATCTGGACCAGTTCCGCGGAAAGACGTTGCTTCTGACATTTATTTACACGCGCTGTCCGCTGCCCAACTTTTGCCCTCTCGTCACGCACAATTTTGCCGAGATCAATCAACAGTTGGCTGCGAACCCGGCGCTTTTTTCAAAGACACACCTGCTGTGCATCAGCTTCGATCCGGAACACGACACGCCGGCGCGGCTGCGCGCCTACGGAGCGGAGTATATTGGCAGCGACGCGAAAGGCGCCTTTGCGCATTGGGATTTTGCTGTGCCGACGAAGCAGGAGTTGCTGGTGTTGGCGAAGTATTTCGATGTGGGCATCACGCCCGGGCCGGACGACACAATTACGCACACGCTTTCAACCACACTCATCGGACCGCATGGCAAGGTGGTGCAGTTTTATCCCGGCAACGAGTGGACGCCGGACCAGGTACTGGCGGATTTGAAGAAGACGGCTTCCAGCTCTTAGCTGTCGGCTTCAGCCTTTTCGTGCGAACGGGAGCTTTGTAGTCCGGGCTCGGGACGTGGCGATGAATTTGGGTAATGATCTGAAGGAATTCTGAACGCAGGCAAGGAGAGAACGATGAGTGACGGGCTGAATATTCGCAAGGATGGGGATTTGGATTTTCTCGCGCTGGGGGCGCTGGTGCACCGGCTCGACCCGGGAATTATCCCTTTTCGCAAGGCGACCGAATGCAAGATTCATGTGAGCGGTGGTGAGTTCAACGTGGCAGCCAACCTGGCCGACTGCTTCAAGATGAAGACTGCGCTTGCATCGGCGATGGCGGATTATCCGATCGGCGACTTGATCGCGGAGCGTGTGCGCGCGATGGGCGTGAGGCCGATCTACAAGCACTTTGAGCACAACGGCGCGACGGGCCCGAATATGGCGACGGTATACAGCGATCGCGGCGCTGGTGTGCGGCCGCCGGTGGTGTTCTACAACCGCGCCAATGAAGCCGGCGCGATGCTGAAGCCAGGCGACTTTGACTGGAGGGCAATTTGCGCGGGGGGCGTGCGCTGGGCTCACTCGGGCGGGATTTTTGCAGCTCTGTCGTCGACAACGGCGCCTCTGGTTGCGGAAATGATGAAAACGGCCAAGGAAGCCGGAGCGGTGACGTCGTTTGACCTGAATTTCCGCGAGAAACTGTGGAAGATTTCAGGCGGTGCGGATAAGGCCGTGGAGACGATCGCGACGATCGTAAAGAACGTCGACGTGCTGATCGGGAACGAAGAGGATTTGCAGAAGGGACTCGGCATTCCGGGGCCCGATGTCCACGCGAAGTCGAAGCTCGATCCGAGTGTGTTCTTCGGGATGATCGACAACGTGGTCAAGAAGCATCCTCATGTGAAGATCGTGGCGACCACTCTGCGGGAAGTTCACTCCACAAATCGGCATAGCTGGAGCGCGGTGGCGTGGATCGATGGCAAGACCTACGTTGCGCCGACGGCAGAGCTGGATGTAGTGGATCGGGTGGGCGGCGGCGACGGATTTGCGGCTGGGTTCATCTACGGCTTGCTCACCGGCGAGAAACCCGAGGATGCGCTGAAGCTGGGCTGGGCGCACGGTGCGCTGCTGACCACGTTCATCGGCGATACGACGATGGCGACTCTCGACCAGGTGCGAGCGTTGGCGAAGGGCGGATCGGCACGGATTCAGCGGTAACACGCCGGGTAGTCGTCAGTGATCACTGACCGCTCCCAACTGTTATTCTTGGCGATGCGGAAGGATGGAGAAAGGTCATGGCGAGGGTAACGATTGTCTTCGGAGTTTTGCTGATCATTCTAGGATTGGTGGGCTTTTGGGGCACAGGGAGCGTCCATTACACGGCATTGATTCCAACGTGGTGGGGCCTCGCGCTTTGCGCGGGTGGGGCTCTGGCCATCAGTCCCAGCGAGAAGCGGCGCAAGATTTTCATGCACATCAATGTAACGGTCGGGCTGCTGGGCCTGATTGGCGCGATCGCGGCGGCCTTGCAGGGCTATGGCCATGCGCGATCGCTCGGTGAAGATCCGGATTACATCGCGCTCGCTGCCAAACTGACGATGGCGGTCCTGCTGCTGATTTACGTGAATCTTTGCGTCCGCTCGTTCATCCAAGCACGCAGGTCACGTCAGGTATAACTCATGGGAACGATGCGCGGCGGAATGGGAATGGGCATGCGTGCCGAGCGCTCACCGCGCGGCAAAAGCGTGTCTGCCGGCCAGGAGAAGAAAAAGGTCGATTTCCGCAAAGCGATGCCAGAGATCTGGAGACTGGTGCGGCCGAGAAAATGGCTGCTGCTTCTGGGCCTTTTGCTGGTGGCCATCAATCGCGTTGCCGGTTTGACGCTGCCATTCGTGGCCAGACCTTTTGTGAATCTTGTGCTGAGGAAGCATGAGAGCGACAAGTTACTGCCGCTGGTGGTTGCGGTGCTTGTTGCCACCGTCATCCAATCGATCACATCGTTTTCAAATACACAATTGCTATCGAAGGCGGCGCAACGCATGATCGCCGATCTGCGCCAGGAGGTGCAGCAGCACGTGGGCCGCCTGTCGGTCAGCTTCTATGACGCCAACCGCAGCGGCCTGCTGGTTTCGCGGATCATGAGCGACGTGGAAGGCGTGCGCAACCTGATCGGGACGGGCCTGGTGGAGTTTGTGGGCGGCTTGCTGACGGCTGTGATGGCGTTCATCTTCCTGCTGCACCGCAGCGCGGAGATGACGCTGATCGTTTTCGCGGTAGTCGGCATTTTCGTCTTCGTTCTGCAGTACGCCTTCAAGACGATCCGTCCCATTTTTCGCGAACGCGGCAAAATTACGGGCGAAGTGACGGGGCGGCTCACCGAATCCCTGGGCGGTGTGCGCGTAGTGAAGGGCTACCACGCCGAGGAGCGCGAAGCTGCCGTATTCAAGGTGGGCGTGCTGCGTCTTCTGGATAACGTGATGAAAACGCTGACCATGACCAGCGTGATGTCCATGACGGCGACGACGGTGCTCGGGATTGTGGGCGCGATGGTGATGTTCATGGGCGGGCATCTGGCCTTACAGAACCGGATGGACGACGGAACCTACATCCAGTACACGATGTTTCTGGCATTCATGATTGCGCCCGTCATTCAAGTCGTGAATATCGGCACGCAACTCACTGAGGCCGTGGCGGGCATCGACCGCACCATGGAGATCCTTTCGGAAAAGGACGAGTTCGCGGATGCGGAGCGCCAAGTCAAGCTGGGCGAGATCCACGGCTTCGTGCGCTTTGAGCATGTGGACTTTGCCTACACACCGGAGAAACCGGTGCTGCACGACGTAACCTTTCGCGCAGATCCCGGGTCTGTGACCGCGCTTGTGGGTTCGTCGGGCTCGGGCAAGTCAACGATCATCAGCCTGATCTGCGCCTTCCACACGCCGGTGAGCGGGCAGGTGCTGGTTGACGACATCGACCTCGCGACCGTGGACCTGAATACGTATCGCTCGCAACTCGGCGTAGTGCTTCAGGAGTCGTTCCTCTTCGACGGGACGATCAGAGAGAACATCATGTTTTCGCGGCCGGACGCCAGCGAGGAACAGTTTCAATTTGCCTGCCACACGGCTTGCGTCGACGAGTTTACCGAACGTTTTCCCGAAGGGTACGACACGATCGTCGGCGAGCGCGGCGTAAAGCTGAGCGGCGGGCAGCGCCAGCGCCTGTCGATCGCGCGGGCACTGCTGGCCGATCCGCGGATTCTGATTTTGGATGAAGCCACTAGTTCGCTCGATTCCGAATC
>CAZVYV010000328.1:0-4023 GCA_964630985.1 uncultured Occallatibacter sp. | reverse complement strand
AGTAGCCGAGCGGGTAGGCGAGCGGGAGGGCCCAGGGAGTGTTGCGCATGTAGAAAGAGCCGGGACCGCGGAAGCCGGCAGCGCGTTCGATGCGGTTGATGGCATCGGGGTCATAAGGATTGCCGTGCTGGACGAGCTGGCGGCCGGTTGCCCAGTAAACGATGAAGTCGCGGCGGGCAACGATGGCGGGATTGAAGGACATGATGGAGAGAAAGAGGGTGGTGAAGACGACCGAGAGCGCGCAGGCGATGGCGATGAAGAGTGCGGTGAAATCGCGCTGGCTGGGCAAGGGTGTTGCGCCTTTCTGGAGCAGGTCACTTCTGGTGCGAGTCATGGCAATTATAGGTGCGGCGTGCGCGGGGCCTGCGGGGGAAGCAGTGCGGTTGCGAGGGAGCGCGAACCAAGACGGTGAACGGTGGACGGTGGGGGCACCCTTCCTAGCCGTTAGCTCTTAGCCATTAGCTCTTCGTGGGGGATTGGCAGTGGTGCGATCCCACCCCAAAACTCGCCGCTACGCGTCGAGGTTTTAGGATGGGGCACCCCAACCCGTGGTGGGTTAAGTTCGCACCCCGGTCCCCAAATGCGAGGGACCGGGGGCACCCCTTTTTGTGGCGGGTTGAGCGCGGGCGATGAGGTACCAGAGGAGCCAGGCGGGGATGGTCCAGAGAAAAAGGGTCGAGGTGACTTTGACGAAGCCGATCTCGATGTCGGCGGCGAGGATGAGAAGAGCGAGGGCGGCGAGGACTTTGCTCGAGCGGGTGGCGTAGGCGCCACTGAGCAGAGCGGGAATGGCGAGGCACTGGTCGTAGAACCAGAGGTAAGGGGCGGCGAGGAGCGAGACGAGGATGAGGGGGCTGGAGTTGGAGAGCCAGTCCCAATGAGCGCGGCGGCGCCAGAAATAGGCGAGAGCCCAGAGGCACGCGAGGGCGACTGGAAGGTACTGCACCCAGACTGCGTGGGGGCGGAGCCAATGGCGCAAGGCTCCGGCCAGGCAGGGAATGAACTGGTTTTCGACGGAGGGCGAGCGCATGAGGCGCGCGTAATCAGTCCAGGCTGAGGGGTCGATGAGGGTGGCGATGACGGAGGTGAAGGCGAGGGCGGCGGCAAATCCGGCGAGGAGCTTCCAGGCGCGCGTGAGGACGATCCAGGCGGCTAGCACGACAGCGAAAGGCAGAAGGAGATGCGGCTTGAGGGCGCAGAGCCAGAGCGCGGCTCCGGCGTTGAAGGGGTGACAGCGATGGAAGCGGAGAAAAAGGACCAGGCCGAGGAGCGCGAGGAGCGAGGTCTGGCCCATGGTGATGCAGATGATTGCGGGGGTGAAGGCAAATCCGAGCCAATGGATGCGACTGGGTGGTGAGCCGTGGAGCTGGTGAAGGATGCGGATGGAAACGAGGAGGCAGCCAAGGAGCAGGAGGGTCCAGAGAATTCCGGCAACGCGCAGGCCGAGAAGGCCGAGGGGGTAGGCGATGGGAAGGGCCCAGGGCGGGTTGCGCATGATGAGAACGGTGCGCGGGTCGAGGCCGGCGGAGTGCTCGATGGCCCAGATGGCATCGCGGTCGTATGGATTGTGGTGGTGGACGAGCTGGAGGCCGGTGGCCCAGTAAGAAAGGAAGTCGCGACTGGCAGCCAATTTGCCTGCAACAGGGAAAGCAAAGATGTAGAGGATGGTGAAGGCAAGCGCGAGGCCGGCGACAGTGGCAATCGCAACCTGGGCAAAGTCGCGAGGATCCTCAATAGGAGGGAGGTCCGGCTTGCTGGCCATGGTAGCTATTCTAGAGCGTTTTCGGAACTCACGTAGACTTCGTGAGTGCATTGACAGGTGGCTTTTACTTCCACCCCACAGACCCTGTCTGTGGGGACCCCGGTTGAGGAAAAAGCTCCTTGAATGCGTGATTTCGGCGTACTGCAATTGCAGAAAATGCGGTATGGCAGCCGCAGAGGTTGCGGATGAGTGCGGAAACACGAGGGTTTTTGGGAGTTCGTGAAGAGGTAGCGAAGGGAGTGGAAAGGCACGAAAGTACCGCGCGTTTGCTGGGATTGGGGAGGGATTTGGCGGGAGCGAAAGGAGGAATGGGGACAGCAAATGTAAACACAGCAGGGCGGTGAATGGGCAGTTGTAAACGCAGGTAGACAGTGTCCGTGGTCACCATTTTGGCAATCTATCGTAAGGCACTGAATCTAAAACAGTGGTGCAGCCGTCCGAGATTGGCACGCCAGATGCTATTAAAAGTGCGCCCGGCTGAGGCTGGGGAATTGAACTCTCGGAGAGGAAAACAAATGAACAATCTATTTCTTTCACTGTATGTGAAACTGCAGACCCTGACGGCTCGTGAAGAAGGTCAGGATCTGGTCGAGTACGCCCTTCTGGTCGCCCTGATTGCTCTTGTGTGCATCGGCGGTGTCAGCAAGGTCGCTACGGCTGTCAACACCGTGTTCAGCAACATCAGCACCTCGCTGGCGTAGTTCTCGCAGCACGGTTTTTCCAGACACTCAGCCCCTTTGCGAAAAGGCGCGTAGCCGGCAAGGCGCCGAACGCGCCTTTTCGCGCAAAGGATCGACCTCAAGTAAGCAACCGGTCGAAAACGAAGAACCCAAGCACGCAACCTTGTCCGTGGTGCCACGGGTAACTGTGGCAGCCAAGCTTCCCACCGGCGTGAGCCGGAAAATCACAGCGGAGAACAAGAATGCGGAATTCACTTCTGAACCTGTACGTGAAATTCCAGGGCCTGAAGAACGGTGAAGAGGGACAGGATCTGGTTGAGTATGCGCTGTTGGTTGCCCTAATTTCACTGGTTTGCATCTCGGGCGTCAGCAACGTAGCCACGGCCGTGAACACGGTCTTCAGCAGCATCAGCACCTCGCTGGCATAGTTGGCGCGAGCCTGATTCAACACAAGGGATTCAACATCTTCGTGGGAGGGTTACGCTGTCGGCCTTGAGCCGGAGCGTACTCCTCCCACCAAGTTTAAAAAACATTTGAGAGCAACAAACAAGGCAGAGGAAACCTGTATTTGGTTTGACCTTTGGCTTCATTGAATCAACCCAAAAGTGAATGAAGCGAGCGAAACCCCGCAATAGAAGGACCACAGGCCGGTTTGACCGGTGATCACCGACGTGGAGGATCCAAAGATGAACAACGCATTGTTGAAGCTTTACGTAGGGCTCCAATCACTCAAAATCGGCGAGGATGGCCAGGACCTGGTTGAGTATGCGCTATTGGTCGCGCTGGTTGCGCTCGTGTGCATCGGCGGTATCAGCAAAGTGGCCACGGGCGTGAACACGGCCTTCAGCAACATCAGCACATCGCTCGCATAACAAGGGGAAAGCGCCCGGGCAGAAACAGGCCGCGCAGCGAAGGCGGCTGCGACAGGCGCACTCAAGATTCAGCAAACTTAACGGGAGAGACGGGCAGGCAATTCCTCCATTGCCGAGCCTGACTCTCCCGTGTTTTTTGGTGCGCGGAGAGCGGTGAATGGACCGCTAAAATGAGGCGAGAGGCCGGGCATGGGGAAATGGCGCCGCGATGGTTTGATCTGGGTGCTTCTGTGCGTCGCGATCTCGATTCTATGGGGCATCTCGATTGGGCGCGGCGGGAACGCATGGATTGATTTCCGGGCCGTATACGCGGGAACCCGCTGCCTGATTCACGAGCACAATCCATATAACGTAAGCGACCTCAAGAGCGAATATCTTTCGGAGGACGGCCAACGGCCGCCGGACACGCCGTTTAATCTGCAAGCGATCACGCTCTACGTGAATGTGCCCACGACGTTCGTGATCGTGGCGCCACTGGCGATGCTTTCATGGGGGCCAGCGCACATTCTGTGGATGGTCGTGACGGGCTGCGCCTTCATTCTTGCCATCCTGCTTATGTGGAGGGCGGGCGCACCGCATACAGCGCCGGTTTCGACTTTTCTGGCCTGCATTCTTGGGGTCAATTGCGCATCGATCTTTGCCGCGGGCAATACTGCCGGAATCGTGGTGGGGCTTTGCGGGATCGCGGTATGGTGCTTTCTTGAAAATC
>CAZVYV010000327.1:0-4029 GCA_964630985.1 uncultured Occallatibacter sp. | reverse complement strand
TGCGGTTGACTTTCTTCCCTGTTCGCCAGGGCTATTGACTTCTCGAAGACACCGTTATCGGGGAACCCGATTGCTTAATTGGGATGGATGGTGAAGCCGGGCCCCGCAGACACAAAACCGTCCGCGGGGATGAAGCACCCTTCGACCCGCCGCGGCAGGCACAGAACTCTATCGATTCGGGGCTTGAGAATGCGCCCTGAGTCATTCGTTTCGAGACGATTCAAAGCCATCCTTGGCCACTTCCGTTAAGATTCGAGGAATACAGCGTTAAAAGTCTGCCAAAGACAAAAATCCACCTCCAAACACAAGCGCCTCCACCGGCAAACTCGTTGAGTCAACCAGTTCAGGGAAGCAGCATTTGGCGGTGGATTTCTCTAAGTCTTTTTCCGCGAGAGGAAGCTAACAAAGGGGCAACAAGCGTGTCAAGAACAATTTGACACCGGCCGGCGTTGTGACGATTTCGGGATTTCGGCAGGTTCATTGAGTCAATCGATCAGGGTTGTCGCGGCGGTCCAGGCTCGTTTCTGACTTTCGGCAACTCCGCGATGGGTCAGCGTCCCCAGCCATGTGTTTAGCCCTTCGGCCAATCCTGCATCCTGGCGGAGTGCGTCGCGCGCACCGAGGTTGGCCAGGCGCAGCAGATAGGGAAACGTCGAGTTCGTGAGCGCCAGCGTGGAAGTATGCGGCACCGCGCCCGGCATGTTGGTCACGCAGTAATGTACTACGCCATCGACCACAAAACTGGGGTTGGAGTGCGAGGTGGGACGCGCCGTCTCCACGCAGCCGCCCTGGTCGATGGCCACGTCAACGATGACTGCGCCTTTCTTCATCTGGGCTACCATGGCCCGCGTAACCAACTTTGGCGCCGTTGCTCCGGGAATCAGCACTCCGCCGATGACGAGATCTGCTTCGCGAGTGGCCTGGGAAATGTTGTAGCTGTTTGATGCGAGCGTGTAAAGGCGACCCCCGAAGGTGTCGTCAAGCTCACGAAGCCGGTTCAGGTTCATGTCAATGAGAGTCACTTTGGCACCGAAGCCGAGCGCGATACGCGCGGCGTTGGTGCCCACGATGCCTCCACCGAGGATGGTGACATGCGCAGGAGGAACGCCGGGCACGCCACCTAGCAAAATGCCACGCCCTCCGCGCTCTTTTTCGAGATAGGTTGCGCCGACCTGGACGCTCATGCGGCCTGCGACCTCGCTCATGGGCGTGAGCAAGGGCAATGTTCCCTGCCGGTCGCGCACCGTTTCATAGGCGATGCCGATGACCTTCGATTCGAGAAGCTTGTCAGTGAGCGCGGGCAGCGGCGCCAAATGCAGATAGGTGAAAAGAACTAACCCTTCGCGGAAATAAACATACTCCTGTTCAATGGGCTCTTTTACCTTGACGACCAGCTCCGATTTGCCCCAGGCATAGCCTGCATCGCCGACGATTTCTGCGCCTGCGTTCTGGTACTCGGCATCGGGAAATCCGGATTGCGCGCCGGCCTGCGTTTCGACGAGTATTTTGTGGCCAGCTTCAGTGAGTTCTTTAACGCCTGCTGGAGTAACGCCGACCCGGGCTTCGTTGTCTTTGATCTCTTTGGGAACGCCGACAATCATGGTTCGCTCCTTCCCGGTTCGATGCTGCTCAGAGGGCCCTTGACTCAAAGGGCCCACGCTTCGGTTAGGTCATCTGCTCGCGCGCTTCGCGCCACAAGTCGAGATTCCCGTCCTGCGCGTGACGGTCGATGTCCTTGAGTTCAGCGGCGGTGAACTTAAGTTTCTTTAGCGCATCGAGCGAGTCGTCCAGCTGCTCAACGTTGCGCGCGCCGATGAGGGCCGAAGTGACACGCGGGTCGCGCAGCACCCAGGCGATGGCCATTTGCGCGAGGGTCTGGCCGCGGCCCTGAGCAATTTCGTTAAGCGCGCGGACATGCTTCAGGTTCTTCTCGCTCAAGAAGTCCTTCAGTAGCGAGGAGCCTTCACTCTTGGCGCGCGAGTCTTTGGGAATGCCTTTGAGGTATTTGCTGGTGAGCAGGCCCTGCGCGAGCGCCGAGAAAGCGATGCAGCCTGCGCCAACTTCATCGAGCGTGGCGAGAAGACCTTTCTCGATCCAGCGGTTCAGCATGGAGTAAGAGGGCTGGTGAATGAGCAAGGGCACACCCATCTGCTTGAGGAGCTTAGCGGCCTGGCGCGTGCGCTCAGGACTGTAGGACGAGATGCCGACATAAAGAGCCTTGCCTTGATGGACGGCGGAGACGAGTGCGCCCATGGTTTCTTCGAGAGGGCAGTTTTTCCAAGGGCGATGCGCGTAGAAGATGTCAACGTAGTCGAGGCCCATGCGCTGGAGGCTGTCGTCGAGCGAGGCAAGCAAGTATTTGCGCGAGGCGCCGATGCCATAAGGGCCGGGCCACATATCCCATCCCGCTTTGGTGGAGATGATGAGCTCATTGCGCATGCCGCTTGAATGCTTACGCACACCGAAGTCTTTTCGGAGAATCGTTCCGAAGTTTTCTTCGGCTGAGCCGTAGGGAGGGCCGTAGTTGTTGGCGAGGTCGAAATGAGTGACTCCACGATCGAAAGCGCGACGGACCATGGCGCGGCCAGTCTCAAAGACATCGGCTCCTCCGAAGTTCTGCCACAGACCGAGAGTGATGGCGGGCAGAACAAGGCCGGAGTTGCCGCAGCGGCGAAAGATGGCCTGGTCGTAGCGGGTGGGGGCGGGAACGTAGGAGGTTTCCATAGCAGTTCAATGTTACTGCGTGGGGTTACTGCGTTGGCCTTTTCGGTCCGGGCGGCCGGGGCAGTGCGGTTTTCGCGTCGAGCCCCAATTTTTCTGCGAGCGCATTGAT
Source organism: uncultured Occallatibacter sp. (assembly GCA_964630985.1). GTDB lineage: Bacteria > Acidobacteriota > Terriglobia > Terriglobales > Acidobacteriaceae > Telmatobacter. The sequence continues at coordinate 1,196 of CAZVYV010000327.1, read as the reverse complement.
CAGGGAGACGGCTTCGTCGTCGGAAGGGTCCGCGGAGAGAAGAAGCTCGTCAAGAAGCGGATCGGAAGTGAGAGAGGTGGGTGCGGGGGAGCGAGATTCGGAGTAGCTGTGGGCCATTTGGAGTCCCAAAAGGAGAATGGAGGCGCGACGAGCACTGATGCGGCCATCGGCAAGGCCCTGAAGGACGCTGTTGAGGGCGTGGGGGATTCCATTCTGGTCGAGAGTTGTGGGTATCTCGACGCGATGCTCCGTTGATGGGCTTTTGGCCTGAGGCGGAATTCGGCGGCCGTGGAAATAACAGAAGGCAGAGCCCCGGATGGCGGGCGACTGGCAGCTGAGTCCGCTGGGCATGACGTGACGGCAGGTTGCGTACATGGATCTTTCCTTTCCGGGGATGCCCCCGTGCCCCCCGCCCCACCCCGGTGTTTTCGGCAAGTTGATGTGTGAAAAGTGGTTGTCGGCACGGATCCGGAGTAAGTCCCACCTTTTCACGAACCTGAATCCCAAGTTCGAGCAAAGACGGAGTTTATGAGATCCGCAGGCCGGACGTGCAGCCGAGGGCGGCCTTTTCATGGAATTGTGAGATCAGGATAGCGAAATGAGGGTAAATTATCGGCAAACTTCACATCGCTGCGAGTCGCTGAAGAATAAGGGACTTACAACAAATATTCGCGGCGAGCTCTTGACAAGTCTGTGGGGGGCAACAGAGCGACTTCGGTTTGATCTGTTGTCGCCGCAACAGCAACCGCAGGTCCTTCGACTTCGCTGCGCTCCGCTCAGGATGACAGCTTTATGGTCGCGACGATTTGTCAGTGTGACGAGAACTCACTCCGCATTATCGATCTGCGCGCGCTGCAGCTTGTCGGAGTAATCCACATAGACGGCTTTCCAGGTGGTGAAGAAATCGAGGGCGCCGAGGCCTTCGCGATGGCCGTTGCCGGTGTGCTTGACGCCGCCGAAGGGAAGATGAACCTCGGCGCCGATGGTGGGCGCGTTGATATAGGTGATCCCAGCTTCGAGGTCGCGGATCGCAGTAAAAGCACGGTTGACATCGCGCGTGTAGAGCGCCGTGGACAGACCGAAATCAATCGAGTTGGCGATGTCGATGGCCTCGTCGAAGGTTGAGAACTCGATGAGGCAGACGACGGGGCCGAAGACTTCTTCGCGGGCGATTCGCATGGCAGGCGTGACGCCGG
>CAZVYV010000326.1:0-4035 GCA_964630985.1 uncultured Occallatibacter sp. | reverse complement strand
CCATTGGAATCGGCGCGGATGCTGTCGTCAACAGCGTGAAAGAGCTGATGGAGCGGGTCTCCTATATTCAGACGGAATTCGATTCTCCCGCGCTGATCGAGGAGTACATTGAGGGTCGCGAAATCTACGCCGCCATCCTCGGCAGTTATGAGAGCGCGCATGCGCTGCCGCTGGTGGAGCTTGATCTTTCAAAGCTTCCCAAGGGCGTGCCCAGGATCGCCAGCCAGGATGTGAAATTCGAGCGAGAAACGGAAGCCTACAAGCTGACGAAATCGGCGATCGCCGAAGACCTGGATGAAGAAACTGAAGCCAGGCTGACCGAGACCGCGGTCAAGGCCTATCGCGCCGTCAAGCTTCGCGATTACGGCCGCATCGACATGCGCTTATCGAGCAAGGGTGATGTCTATGTGATTGAAGCGAATCCAAACCCATGGCTCTCGAGCGGGCAGGAGTTTGCCATGGCCGCGAGGAAGTCGGGGCTCTCCTACACCCAAATGATCGGCGAGATCGTGGAACTTGCGATGGCCCGGCAGGCGTAAAAGAAGGTGCCTGATGTTGCGGCTATCTGCCGGAGTGGTTGTGGGAGCCGGACCCTGCGTCAGATGGCACTGGCCGGTGCGATGGACGCTGCAGATGCTCAAGGGTGCGTTGTAATTCGAGCAAGAGCTCTTCAGACATTTTGCGCGTGAAGCCGTGACGGATGAGAATGCGCTGAATGACCAGGTCTTCGCGGTTCGGCGGCATGGAGTAGGCGGGAACCAACCAGCCGCGCTCGCGCAACCGATCGGCTACCTCATAGAGCGTGAAGGGAGAGGAGGCGGGGTCCTTCAGCTTCCAGCAAAGGCCGGGGATGCCGCTGACTCCGTCATAGATGATTTCGAATGGACCCAGCGCAGCGATCTTGATCGCGAGATCTCTTCCCATGGCAGAGCACTCCGACTGAATTTCGCGATAGCCTTGCTTGCCGAGGCGCAGGAAATTGTAATACTGGCAGATGATTTCGCCGCCTGGCCGCGAGAAGTTGAGCGCAAAGGTGGGCATGTTTCCGCCAAGATAGTTGACGTCGAAGATCAGTTCTTCAGGCAGATCGTGCTTCTCGCGCCATAGCGCCCAGCCGACGCCAAGGGGCGCCAGCCCGAATTTGTGGCCGGAAGCGTTGATGGACCGGACACGCGGCAGTCGAAAATCCCAGATGAGTTCCGGCTGGAGGAAGGGCGCGAGGAAGGCGCCGCTCGCGCCGTCGACGTGGATGGGGACGTCGAGGCCCGTCTCCGCCTGAAGCTTGTCGAGCGCGATGCTGATCTCGCGTACCGGCTCGAATTGCAGGGTGAAGGTGACTCCCAGCGTGACAACGACCCCGATGGTGTTTTCATCGCAACGTTTCAGCACTTCCTCAGGCGTGAGCAGCAGGCGGTCGCCTTCCATGGGGACTTCGCGAATCTCGACGTCGAAATAGCGGCAAAACTTGTGCCAACAAACCTGAACCGGGCCCATCACGAGGTTCGGCGAGTCGGTGGACTTGCTCTGGGCGCGCCTCCGTTTGCGCCAATTCCATTTCAGCGCGAGGCCGCCGAGCATTGCGGCTTCGCTCGATCCTGTCGTGGAGCAGCCCATGGTGCTTGCTGCTTCAGGGGAGTTCCAGAGATCGGCAAGCATGTGAACGCAGCGCTCTTCGATGGCTGCGGTCTGCGGATATTCATCCTTGTCGATCATGTTCTTGTCGGCGGACTCATCCATGAGGTGCTCGACTTCGGGCTCGATCCAGGTGGTGCAGAAGGTCGCCAGATTATGCTGCGAGTTTCCGTCGAGAATGAGCTGATCGTGGATGGTATGGTAAACGGCCTGTGAATCGCGCGAGGCTTCAGGGAATACATACGTCTGACCGTTGCTGTGCAAAGCGTCCGACTCGATTGTGCTGGTCGGCTTGGCTTTCAGCTTGCGAGTGTTGTGCAGGGCCATTTGCTCTCCTGATTGCGGTATCGCATCCGTGGTGTGGAATCGACGGCATGGCGGTTTCTTCGCTGGATCAGTCTTAACCTTTTACTTTAACCGCGAAGAGTGTGTGGTGGGCGAGAATGAACAGCGTGCGACGGTCGGCTCCGCCAAAGACGATATCGATTGGACGCTCGGGGACATCGATCTGGCCGATCAAAATGCCCGCGGGGTTGTAGACGAAGATTTGTCCATTGGCAACATAGACATTGCCTTGGCCATCGACGGCCACGCTCTCACCGCCGCGCTCCGCGAAAGTCTGGAGATCGGTCAGCGTGCCGTCGGCAGCGACGCGCGCGCTATACGTGCGGTCTTCCGATGCGCTGCTTACGTAAACGCGCTGACCGGGAAGAGCGCTCAGGAATCCATAGGTGTCGAGATCGTCGGAAAAGCGCCAGCCGGTGAAATCGGGCGGGCCCTGCTGGAAGACACGCGCAGCCGGCAGGAAAACGCTGCCGTCGGGCGAGACGTACTCTTTGGCTTTCGGGGTCGACACATCGCCGGCAAACATTTCGGCCAGCGTTTTGTAGGTGAGCGTGTTGAAGTCGAGCTGGTTTCGGAATTCGCCGTTGTTCCAGAAATTGGCCGGCAAAATGACCTCTGCTCCCGGATGCGGCGCCGCAGTCTGCGGCGCGAGGATCGCGATTTGATCCTCGGGCGATCTGGGGTGGAATGAGTAAACGGTGCCTTCCGGGCCAGCGGAGGAAACTACGAGCAGATCGCCCGCCTTGTCGAAGGCGAGATTGACCGGATCGAGAGGATTGTCGCGTTCAATGGTCAGGCCCTCGGCAGCGGACCATCCATAGATGCGCTGCTCGTGGTGATCGACGAAATAGAGCTTGCCGGAAGCATCGACAGCAGCGCCGGAGATGGAGAAGAAACCGTCCTCAAGTTTTTCGACTTTCGCGCCGGGCGCCAAGGCGGCAGAAGCATCGCCGGGCGCGGGTGGGGCTGGGCTTTCCGGAATGTCGAGCACTGCGAATTCGCGCTCGCGGACTTCCAGTTTGTGAGTGATGTCCTGGATGGCGTTTTCGTATGGATACTTGCTGGCACGCAGAAATGTTCCGCAACCATTGTCATCACAGATGGGATAGCCACTTTCCGCATTGATATGCACGTTGCGGAAATGAATGTCTCCAGAGTGATAGAGGCGAACCGCAGCGGGAAAGGGCGCGCGGGAACGCGTAACGCGATAGCCGTGATAGTTGGCAATGGTGATGTCGCGCGACCATCTGAATTCGAGCGAGAGCGATTCTGGGCTTTCGCCAGCCTCTTCTTCGGTCTGCGGCGCGTTGATGTCCCAATTTTCGACGTGGTCGAAGATGATTTCATTGCGAACATGATGCTCGTTGGAAAGCTCGTAAACGTGGCCGGGCGTCTTTGTCTCCGAAACGTAGAACCCCGCCTGCGCGAAGGTGTCCGGAGTCCAGATGTCAGCGAAAGTGCCACCTCCACCGTGAGTCACCCAGAGGCTCGGGTATTGACCGTCCCAGCGCTTGCTGAGAATGGAATCGGCGGTGTGGCTATTGTTGTAGGGATTAAAGCCAGTTCCGTGGCCGCCTAGAAAGCGAATGTCGTCGACGAGCGAGCCGGCGCCTGCCTGCCACAGCACTCCGACGGCGCGTGGATTGATTCCTCCCGTATAGACCCCGAATCCACTGATGATGTTGGAGCCGGCGACATTCGAGCCACTTGGTGGCGCGGAGATCACTGGCCTGGGCGTGCCAACTCCTTGAAATCCCGGCGTGGAATCTTCGAGGTCGAACTGAGTCAGCGTGGGATGCAAGCCGATCAAGATTGTGTCGGGCTTTAAGGCAAGCGTGTCACTGATACGGTAATGCCCGCTCGGAAAATAGAGCACGCGATGCTTGTCGATGGCGTTTTGAATAGCGGCGGTGTCGTCGGTTGTTTCGTCTCCGACCACGCCGAGCGTGCGGACATTGACCCAGTCGGAAGTTGGCGGCAGCGCGGGGATTGCCGGCGGTAGCGGACCGGGCAACGTGCTTAGAGAGGCGGCATCGTAGCGCTGGCCGATTGTGCCGG
>CAZVYV010000325.1:0-4043 GCA_964630985.1 uncultured Occallatibacter sp. | reverse complement strand
TGGCGGAGCAGGTGCTCGAACGGTTCGAGATGCGCGCCATGTACTTCGACCATTTTCCGGCCGACGCTGGAATCACGCCGGAGTGGCTGCATCCGTATCGCGCGGCGCGCGCCGTGGCTGACGGCGTGACGGTGGGCTGGTTCGGCCAACTGCACCCGCGCGAGGCGGCAGCGCGGAAGATCAAGGACGCGGTGCTGATTGGCGAAATCTATCTCGACCGGCTCTACAAGCTGCCGCTGCGCAGGCCTGTGGCGCGCGAAATCTCGCGCTATCAACCGGTGCGGCGCGACTTCTCCCTGGTTCTGACCGACGGAATTGCCTGGGAGACGATCGACAACGCAATGGCGGAGCTGAAGATTCCGGAGCTCGTGGATTGGCGCGTGCGTGAGGTGTTCCGCGACGCGAAGTTGGGCAAGGGCGAGTATGCTTTGCTGCTGGGAGTGACGTTCCAGGCGCAGGATCGGACGCTGCGGGAAGAGGAGCTCAAAGACTTTCAGGCGCGCGTGGTGGAAGCTGTGGGCAAGGCGGGAGCGCGGCTGCGGATTTGAGCGCGCGACCACAGATTTAAGCAAAAGAACGGCGCCGTTCGGCTATATACTCGAACGCAAACGGATTCATACGAGGTCATTGCAATGTCGGAATCGGAGGCGGCTGTGCAAGCCCACAGCGAGGAACAACAAGCGGGGCACGAGGAACCAGTTGCGCTGGCGGTGAGCGTGGATGATTTTTCGGCGCTCGAAGAGAGGGTGCGGCGCGCCGTTGACGTGGTAAAGCGGGAGCGGCAGGCACGCGCATCGGTAGAGAGCCGCGTGGCGGAGCTGGACACTCGCGCAACGGAGTCCGAGGCTCGTGCGGTGCAGGCCGAAGCGCGGCAAGTTGAGCTTGAGGCTCGCGCGGCCCAGGCCGAAGAACAAACAAAAGCGCAGTCGCCGGTGGTGGAGCGGTTGGAAAGTGAAATCAGCGCGCTTCGCGCCGAGCGCGACCAGGTGAGACAGCGCGTAGAGAAGCTGCTCGCGCAGCTCGATGCGCTGGAGCTGTGAGGCGGTAATGGCAGAGCCAACTCAAAGCAATCCGGTACGCAAAAATCCGAGCGAATACGTGACGGTGGAGATTTACGACCAGCTCTACCATCTTTCAGGTCAGGACACGGAGCACATTCGCGAATTGGCTGCGGTTGTCGACGCCAAGATGCGCGCCGTGGCCGCCCACGGGCGCACGGCCGATTCATTGCGCGTGGCGGTTCTGGCCGCGCTGAATCTTGCCGATGAAGTTTCGCAGGCCACCTCGGCCGATTTGCAACTTGGCCACGCCCGCGCGAACAGCCTGCGCATGCTGCTGGACGAAGTGCTGGATAAGGACTAGTTCTCAGTTCACGGTTCTTAGTTCACAGACCTGCGCCGAGGCGCCGATGCCCCTTGACTGGAATTGCGGCGCACTGGCAGAGGGCCTCGAATGCTACGCGACGGGCAAATATTTTGAGGCGCACGAGCACTGGGAGAGTGTCTGGCTGAAGTGCGATGAGCCGGAGAAGACGTTTCTCCAGGCGTTGATCCAGATCACGGCAGCATTTCACCACCTTCAAAGAAAGAACCTCAAAGGCACCGCCTCGCTGCTGCGCGGAGCACTGCGCCGGCTCGATGCGTTTCCCGCCGCATACGGCGGTATTGAGGTCGAGGCCATTCGCGAAAGCGTGCGCGAGTGGCTACAGGTGCTTGGCGAAGGAGAGCCGTCGCCGAAGCCGCCGATTCCGCGGATTCGCTAGGCGAGCCCGAAGGAAACACGCTTTCCCATTTGTCTGGACCAGGTTGGAATGTGAATGAATTCGCGGCAAGGATTTGGGCCGCAGACGGTCCGGGTGTCCGGGGTTGGGATCAGTGTGAGGTTAGCAATGCCGCAACTGATCCTTCTCCCCGGCCCACGTATTCGAAGAGCTTAGCAACGTTGCGGAAAATTGCGATACCGCTTTTGTGTTAATCCTGCGCGGACAGGGATGCGGGGCGGACGACGGAGCCTCTAATTCCGCGGATTCGCCAAGGGCGAAAATTTCACCGAAATTCTGTGGCGGGGCGGGCGCGCGGGGGTATATTCTCTCGTGACCGGGCAGGCAAAATGGGATTCCCCCGTTCCGGATGCCGAAAGCCGGACGTGCAAGACAGAAACAAGCGACCAAAAACAATCAGGGAAAATGGAGGGAACCGATGAGAGTTCGCGAAGCACTGCCGGTATTCGCGGGTGTCGCACTTTTCGCGCTGGCGACTGCGATGAGTGCGCAGGGTGGGCCCAGTGATAATCCCGATGTGAACGAGGTTCGCAACTACACGCTCACGCTGGACAAGGCGCAGAAGGCTGCGACCGCGATGCAGAGCATCAACCAGCTGATTGCGGCCAACCCTAGCCTGAATGCGGCGCTGGATCAATCAGCCAACACCACAGGCAAAGAGACGATTACTCAGCAAGCACAAAACATCGACTCGCAATATTCGCAGCTCTCCGCGATCATTCACGCGAATGGGCTCGCGACGCGGGAGTTTATCGTGATCACCGGCGCCCTGATCAACGATGTAGGGTTTGTGGGTATGAAGGAGCAGGGCATGATCTCGTCGTATCCGCCGAACTCGATCACGGCGGCGAACGCCACTCTTATCGAGGCGAACTGGCCGGCGTTCCAGGCGATTGCCGCGAAGATGACGCCGCCGAACAGCAATTAGCGCGCTTAAGTATCAGGGCAGCAAACCGAAAACGGCGACAGCGGAAGGCGTGCCCACGTAGACCTTGCCATTCACGATCAAGGGCGTGATGAACTTGTTGCCGTTGCCGAACTCGTCGCGGCCTTTTGCCGCCTGGTTGCTGTCATAAAGCTCTTGCAGCGTGGATGCGTCAAAAGCGTACAGCACAGCCGGTGAGGTGTTCGCCACCGCCCACACGATCCCGCTTCCGGTTCCATTCGCGGTGACTGCCGGAGTCGATCCCGGATAAGGAAAACTGGTGACGCTTGCAAAACTCGGCGCAGTCGCCAGCTTGGCATTCGTGATCGTAAAGGCTTTGAGCGTATCGCTGACCGCGCCGTAATAAACGGTGTTGTTGAAGTACGCGGGCATCGACCAGGCTCCGCCAATCTGTCCCAGGATCTCCTGGTAGATGGCGTTGTTGTTCTTCGGACTGAATTTTCCCATCGAGTCGCGATCGACCACGTAGATGTTCGCATCTTTTCCCGCGCCAACTGCGAGGTGATGCACGGTGCCTGATGTATCGGTCAGATCGGGCAGCACCAGTGCTCCTCCGGAACCGAGATCAAGGTCGTTGTCCGACTCGTTCACCGTGTTGTAAGGCTCAAAATAATCGGCCACGGCAAGTGTGCCTCCCGCAGTGGAGACTTTCAGGAATCCGTTTCCAAAATCGCCAGACGAAGGGAATCCGCTCGCATTCATGGTGGTATCGAAGGACCCGTTGGCGTCGAGAAAATAAATATTTCCGCTGGAATCCGCCGCCAGGCCTGTGCCGGCCATCCAAATAGAACCTTCGCTACCATTCGGCGTGAGATTGAGAACGCTGCTCTGCGTGAGAGTCGATTCGTTATAACCCATCAGCCAGCCCGTGTACGGATCCGCGTCGCAGTGCGAGGTGAAACCCAAATAGACGACGCCATTCATGAGCAACAGCCCGACTCGTTCGGCGTACTGACCGGGATCGAAGACTACGTTTCCCCCGGAACTATTCTGGCCGGTGCCTGGATAAGTCGCATGGATTTCTGAAGGACTGTTGGCAAGCTCTGCGCCCGTGGTCACGTCGAGCGCATGAAGCCGCTGATGATAGGCGCCCGACTTGTCGAGCGACATGCCCACCACGAAGATGGTGCCGTTGGGGCCCGCGGAACGGTCGATGACCGGCGTGGAAGTGATGCCGATTTTGGGAGTGATCTGGCCGCAGCCGTGATCTCCGCTGGGCGTTTCATTGGCGGCGAGAACGGAGGTTTTCCAAATTTGCGCGCCGCTGTCCGCGTCGAATGCATAGACGCTGTCATTTTCGGTCACGGCAAAGACGAC
>CAZVYV010000324.1:0-4049 GCA_964630985.1 uncultured Occallatibacter sp. | reverse complement strand
AACAAAAAGCTCCGCGAGCAACTGGCGCGCAGCGACGGGCCGCGAATGATCCGCGAGCACCTGGCGGGCATCCGGCTCCCAGAGGCTGGCAAGAACGAGGTTATTCGGCGCGTGCTCAATGAAGGCATGGCCGATGAGCCCAAGAAGCTCATTGAGCAGGTGGAGCGTGTCTCCAAGGACGTGGCGACCTTCCTCCAAGAGGCTGGCTACTCCGGTGGTGCGAACTTCGGCGCGCGCATGACCGAGGCGGAAGCGGAGAAATTCACCGAGAAGGACGAAAAGAAACTGACCGAGCGCTACGAGGAAGCAATGGGCGGCTTGGTTGACATCTTCGTCGGGCCGAAGCTTCCGAAGACTGACCTGGTAGCGTACGAAGCGCGGAAGGCAGCGCGGAAAGCCTTCAAGGAAGGGCGTGCAGCGTGACAAACAAAGGTTTAGAGCGTTACGCAACAATCCAAGTTTTGCAGCCGTCCGGAGTGGCGATTACCTCCGGAAACCTCTACCTCTTCGGACGCGGCACTCGCGTAGCCGCGGGCGTGGCTGCGGAATCTCAACCGGCCACCGGTACGCAGCCGTACGACTCCAACACTGGGTACTTCACTCTCGACCTGGAGGGCGCTTTCAATTTGACTGTCAAAGCGCAGACCAGCGGTTCGCCGTCCGCTGGTGCTCAGATCAATCCCGGAGATGCGCTGTTCGCGGACGGTGGAACGTACGACGCGACGAGCGGTATCACGTACGGCTCAACCGTCGACGTGGACACCAACGGGACCTTTATCGGTTTCGCGATGCAGAAGTTAGCGGCCGGAACGACTGGCGTCATTTTGGTGATGCTCAAGAATTCGCCCTGCAACTAAAGGAGAAAAATGATTGGACTCAATGAGGTTGTAAAAAACTGGGGCGACTTCGGGACGGACGGCAACTGGCGCGCGAACTTCGGCGGCATGCGCGAAGCAGCGCTACGGGGCAATGCTGAAGGCTTGCCCGAGATGCGCACGTCGGGCGAGTCGGAGCCCGGCTACATGGCCACGCACGCGGTAGCGCGGCGCATCCAAGAGAAGCGCGGACGGCGTTACTATGAACAGCGAATCGCTGAAGCGGCTCGGATCATTTATCGAGGATTCAATGGCTCGAAGCGCGATCTGCTGAACCTCCAGGAAGCCATGTCGATCAGCGATTTTCCGAATCTGTTCGGAGATGTGATCGACCGCGCGGTGTTGGCTAACTATTTGGAGACACCGTACACCTGGAACATGATCGCGTATGAGTCCCAGGTGAATGACTTCCGGCCCGTGAAGCGGTTCCGTGTGGACGGCGGCACCGGGCTGCTTTCCTCGACCGATGCGAACGCTGCGCTGATCCCCTTGGAGATGGGCGCGCAATATCCCGAGGATTCTCTCTCGGATAACCTGTACACCTACCAGTTGCGAAAGTACGGCAAGCGCATGCCGTTTTTCTGGGAGACGTTCGTCAATGACGATTTGAACGCCCTGAAGGATACGCCGGCGCGCTTCGGCCGCGGAGCCCGGCGAACCGAAGAGTATTTCGTAACCCGGCTCTTTGCCAATGCGGTGAGCGGAACTGCGGGGCAAGTGGTTGGACCGAACGGCAACTATTTCTATTCGAACGGCAACAAGAACATCATCAACGCGGCGAATGCCGGTGGAGCATTCTCGACCAATAACCCGGTTCTTTCGCTGACCGCTTTGCAACAGGGTATGGTCGTGCTGATGAACCAAACGGACACCACTGGGCAGCCGATCTCCGTTGAGGCGATGACTCTCGTGGTCCCTCCCGCTTTGAAAACGGTTGCCATGAACATCCTCAACACAGACTTTGTGTGGATGGCTGACCAGGGTGGTACTACGAACGTGTACGGTTCGAACACCGCAGCGGCGGTTGGGCAGCAGCTCCACGCGATGAACTGGGCCAAGAACATCGTGCGGCTGGCGGTCAACTACTATCTGCCGATCCTTGACACTACGCACGGGCAGACCGGTTGGTATCTGTTCTCGAATCCAGAGAACGGACGTCCTGCTCTCGAGTTCGGCAAGTTGCGCGGACACCAAACCCCTGAGCTTTTCATGAAGCTCCCGAACTCGGTAGCGATCGGTGAGGGAACAATGGGACCTGGCCCCGGTGTGATCCCCGGCACCAGCAATATGAGTCCGCTTGAAGGCGATTTCGACACGGATTCGGTTCACTACAAGATTCGCAACGTGTTCGGCGGTGTGCAAATCGATCCGATCATGACGGCGTATTCGAACGGCAGCGGAAGCTAAGGAGATGAGATGCCCAGAATTTACGAAGTGACTTTTGAAAACGTGACGGTTTCCGCGGCGCAGACTCTCGTCAGTCTGACTATCGCGGCTGGTGTCCGAACGTGCAAAATTAAGCGCATGCGAGTTGGGGCTACCAACACCTCGATTCCTACCGCTCAGATGTTGCAGATTCGCGCGCGGCTTTCTTCCGCCACGTTCACTGTCGGCTCTGGCGGCTCGGCTTCTACTCCCCGGCCGGTTGACATCGGAGACGCGGCGGCGACTGCGAGCGGACGCGTGAACGACACCACCACCGGAACCACGACTGGAGCCTTCACGGTTATAGAGGAAACCGGCTGTCACATTTACGCTGGTTACGATTTTAGTTATCCGCAAGGCCGTGAGCCGGTCTTCGGCGGCGCTGAAGGGTTTATCTTCGAGTTGCTTTCGACTGTCTCAGGAACTGTTGCCATGTCGGGCGGCGTGACGTTTGAAGAAACTGGCGGGTAATGAGTTGGACGTACGACTTCACGAACTATCCGGATCTCTCGAAGGTGCGGCTACTCGTGTTCGATACGGACTCGACCAAGCCGATCTTTCAGGACGCGGAAATAAACGCGGCTCTGCAAATCGAGAGTTCCGGCAACATCATCGTGGGACTGACGGGCTACAACCTGGCCGTGCCAGTGGCACAGGTGATCTCGCATCGGCGCGCGGCGGCTTTGTTGCTGCGAAGTTTGAGCGGCGGCCGTGCTCGAAACGTAGTATCGAGCGTGCTGGACGTAAAGATAAATCCGGCAGCGGCCGCAGCGGCGCTCGGCAAGGTAGCGGACAGCTACATCGAAGACGAAATGAACGCGGGGTACTTCGCGGTCTCGGAAATGGTGCAGGACAGCTTCTCGATGAGGGAGCGGCTGTGGAAACAGCTTTACAGGTTTGCTTGCTGATGGCCTACCAGGGAATGGCTTACGATCTCGCGGAGGTGATGACGGAGTTTCAAGACTCCGGACTCGCGGTATCGTACTGCTCGATTCAAGCTCCTGACGGACTTTTAGGAACTTCCGGCGCACCGTCTGGCAATTTTGTTGCAGTGTCAGGCCTGCAATCGATTCTCTGCATGGATGCGCCGGAAGGTTTCGGATCCGGCATTACAGCGACCGAGATCCACGCTGTGCAGGATGTCGAGTCTTCGGGCTTTCGCCACGTTCTACTGGCTGGCGCCTATCCGCAGTTGGCACCAGCTACCAACTGGGGTGATGTCGGCTGGCGCGCGGTTCTAACTAACACGGTGAGCGGACAGACCCAAACGTATGACATCTGGGGCGCCGAACCGGATTCGCAGGGGACTCAAACCCGCATGAAGCTCAGGGTGGTGCAACTGTGATATCCGCTACAGCGACATTCCGCCCGCGCAACGATCTGGGGCAGTTCATCGGAGTGGTGATCACTCCCGCAGTACTGGCGAGCGTTGAGGCGTCTTGTCAGCTCATCCAGGCGACGGCGAAAGAGTACTGCCCGGTGGACACCGGTGCGCTCCGTGACTCCATCGTTTACAGCGTTGACCAGCTCGACGCTACGGTACGCGGGCAGGTGGGACCGACCATGTTCTACGCTTCCTACGTCGAGTACGGCACCGGGCGCCGCGGGGATCCGGCTGCGCCGTACGCGCACGTCGAGACCTGGCCCGGAATGGTAGCTCAGCCTTATATGCGGCCGGCATTCGATGAGAGCAAGGATGCGATTCAGGATATTTTCCGGAGTCAGATAGGGGCGGCGCTCAATGCATGA
>CAZVYV010000323.1:0-4057 GCA_964630985.1 uncultured Occallatibacter sp. | reverse complement strand
CTTCTTCCTTTTGTGCAGAATTACTCCTGGTGGGCCACAGGCATTGCCGGAGTTATTCCGTCGGCTCTCGCATACCTCGCATCCTGCGCCGGTATCTACCGCCTGGCCCGTAACTGGCTTCGCCCCGCACCAGCCGCGCTTGCGCTCGTGTTCTTTGCCCTCAATCCGAATCTTCTTTACTTGCAGACAACGGCCATGACCGAGCCGTTGTTTCTATGCGAGATCATCTGGATCGTGGTCTGGCTGGTCGAGTGGCGCGCCGCCCTCGATGAGGAGACGGCAGCCGCCGGCTCCAACCAGCACTCGGCGCCGTCCGCACCGCGCTCCGGCATTACGCGAACTACGCGCCTCCAGATCTTCATCGCCTTCGCCCTCGTCGCCGCTATCTTCACGCGCTACGACGGCTGGATCATCGCGCTCATCGCATGGTCCGGCGTCGCATTCACCCTGTTTCGCCGCGCCGCTGCCGGAGGTCGCGCACGCCTCGCTGCGCCGGCTTTTTGGCTTGCCACCATCGTCATCGCTGCCGCGCCAATCCTCTGGTTCGCTTACAACTCTGTCTGCTTCGGCGACTGGCTTTACTTTGCGCGCGGCCCTTACTCCGCTCGCGCGATTGAACTCCGCACCGCAGCCTATGCGCCCGGCTGGCCGCCGCATCCCGGCTGGCACAACCTGTGGGTCGCGCTCCTCTTCTATCTCAAAGTCTCGGAGCTCGATTCCGTCGCCGCGCCCGGTTGGGGCAATCTCTGGGGCAACATGGCTCTGACGCTTGCCGTGCTCAGCACCTTCGGCGCATGGCTTACAAAGAAATACCGCTCTCGGCATCGCGCGCTTGCCTGGGCCTTTCTCCTCTGGCTGCCCGTCCCCTTCTACGCTTGGTCCGTCGCCTACGGATCAGTCCCGATCTTCTTCCCTGCCTGGTGGCCTTTCACCTGGTACAACACGCGCTACGGCCTCGAGCTTTTGCCCACTCTCGCCCTCGGTCTCGGTTTTGCGGCTCAGCTCCTTGCCGACGCACTCACCCGATCCAAGCTCCCGGCCATCGCGCCCCTTCTACCCAAACTCGCCTACGCGTTCCTTTTTGCTCTTGCCGGCCTCAACGTCTTCGCACTTCTGCGCGCCGGTCCCATCGTTTACATCGAGGGCACCAAGAATGCACACGCGCGCCAGCCCTACGACGATGCGATTCCTCCAGCGCTGCATTCGTTGCTCATCCTCGATCCCCATGCGACAGTGCTCATGAATACATCGATGTATCCCGAGATCGTAGCCCTCACCGGAATTCCTCTCCGCCAGACCATCAACGAGAGCGACCTCGATATCTATCGTTCCGCGCTTGCCGCGCCCGCCGCCCATGCCGCCATCGTCGTCACATTCGACGGCGACGAGATCGACACGGCCGTCAAGGCGCACCGCGCTGACTTCACTCTGATCGCCAGCTTTACAGCCCAAAATCAGCCATCGGCCGCGATTTATGCTTCCACCAGTTGGCTTCATCGCGCTCCCGATTTTTTCTGAAGGCGCCATTTGTGTCGCCCGGCTCGCCCCGGCATTCTCGCTCAACTCCCTGCTATCGTTGGTATGAGCAACTTGCTTTCAACCACCGTGACTCTCGCCGCCGCACAAACCGCTCGACCGTTCGCCGCATCCCGCAACGTCCCCGCTCCGGAGGAACATTGATCCCCTTCACCAAAGCTCATGCGTGCGGCAACGATTTCCTCATCGTCCCCGAAGAGGCTGCTGCGGGCCACGATCTTGCCGCTCTCACGCGCCGCCTCTGCGAGCGCAACACCGGCGTAGGCGCCGACGGCATTGAGTTTTTTACTTGGACTGGTCCTGCAGCAGGTCGCGTCCGCCTCCACAACGCCGATGGCTCCATCGCCGAAATCAGCGGCAACGGCACGCGCTGCGTCGCTGCCTGGATGGCCGAGTCGCTTGGCTCCAAGCCCGGCGACACGCTCGAAATCACCACCGATGCCGGCCTCCGCACCTGCCGCATCGTCAGCGTACGCAATGAAAAGGAATTTGAAGTCGAAGTCACGACGGCGATGGGCGTGCCCCGGTTTGTGCCCCATACGCTCAAGCTGATTGACGGCGTTGATGTCGTTGGTGTCGAGGTCTCCACGGGCAACCCTCACTTCGTCGTGCTCGTAGAAAAGCCGGACTTTGCGATCGGTAAACGCGCCTGGATGGGACTCGGCGCCGAGATTTACACGCATCGCGATTTTCCCCAGCGAACAAACGTCGAGTTTGTGCGCGTCGTAAGCGAGCACGAGATCGAGATTCGCATCTTCGAACGCGGTGTGGGCCCAACAAATTCTTCCGGAACAGGCAGCTCAGCCGCCGCCACAGCGGCGCTCGCGTTACGCCGCTGCCTCTCGCCGCTTAAAGTCGTTGCACCCGGCGGCGCGCAGACCGTCGCATGGGACGGCCCCGACACAGAACTGCATCTCACCGGCCCAGCCGCGCTCATCGCCCGCGGCGAGGCCTGGCCAGGAAGCTTGGTGAAATGAGAGCGCTCCTCAAGCCGCAGTCTGTCGCGCCGGATGCGGCCTTCAGCATCATCGCCCCCGCATCTCCGGCAAAATCCGAGCGCGTCGAACGCGGCTTGGCAGAGCTTCGCTCGTTGAGGTATTCGCCCAAACTAGCTTCGAACGCCCTTCTGCGCGAGCCACTCTACTTCGCCGGAACTCCTCAGCAACGCCTCGCCGACCTGCACGCTGCCTTCAGCGACGCTGACACGACCGCCATCATGTCGATTCGCGGCGGCTATGGTTCGAACTCCCTGCTTGAGGGCCTCGATCTCGAGACCATCGCTGCGCATCCCAAGCCCTTCTTTGCCTATAGCGACCTCACCGGCATCCAGCTTCACCTGCTCGACGAGATCGGCCTACCCGCGTTTCACGGTCCGATGCTTGCCGCGGATTTCTATCTCCCCAACGGCGTGCACCTTGAAAGTTTTCGCGCCGCTCTTGCCGGCGACCTCTACAGCGTCGGCGCTGCCGATGGCATGCGCACGCTCAAGCCCGCAGCATTTTCAACCGTGCGCGGCACACTGTATGGCGGCTGCCTCAGTATTCTCGCATCGCTGCTGGGTACTCCGTGGGAGCCGAGCACCGAAGGCAAGCTGCTTTTTCTTGAGGACACCGGCGTCAAGCCCTACCAGATCGATCGCATGCTCTGGCAACTGCGTCATGCCGGAAAGCTCGACGGCGTTCGCGGCATCGTGTTCGGCGAAATGCTCGATTGTGCATCGCCAGGCGCTCCGCCGTCTCTCCTTGAAGAATCCATTCTCAGCGCGCTCGTTGGCGTCGACGTGCCCATCGCCATTGGCCTTCGCAGCGGTCACGTCTCGCGCGAAAATGTCACGATCACCTTCGGCGTTGAAGCCGAACTCACCGTCGGCGACACAGCTAGTCTTCGCATCCTCGAGCCGGCGGTGGCGAAGTGACCGTAACGCCGCGTCACATCCACCTCATTGGCATCTGCGGCACCGCCATGGCCTCGCTTGCCGGCCTGCTCCACCTTCAGGGCCACCGCATCACCGGTTCTGACAAAGCCGCCTATCCGCCGATGAGCGATCTGCTTCGCTCGCTCGGCATTCCCATCCTCGAGCCCTACGCCGAATCCAATCTCGATCCCGTTCCCGATCTCGTCGTCGTCGGCAATGCGCTCTCGCGCGGCAATCCTGAAATCGAGCGGGTTCTCGACGAGCGCATTCCGTTTACTTCAATGGCCGCGCTGCTGCGCGAAGAATTCCTCAAAACACGCGAATCCCTCGTCGTCGCCGGAACCCACGGCAAAACAACCACCACCAGCATGCTCGCCTGGATCTATCAGGTCGCAGCGCGCTCCAATCCCTCTCTCGAGCCGTCGTTCCTCATCGGCGGCGTCGCAGAGAACTTCGGCTCAAGCTTTCAGCTCCGCTCAACGCGCAACTTCATCCTTGAGGGCGACGAGTACGACACCGCCTTCTTCGACAAGGGCCCCAAGTTCTTCCACTACTTTCCCGCCGCGCTCATCCTCACGCACGTCGAGTTCGACCACGCCGACATCT
>CAZVYV010000322.1:0-4065 GCA_964630985.1 uncultured Occallatibacter sp. | reverse complement strand
GATTATTCTCCGAGACAAAGCGCTCTTTGGCGCCACAGCCCAATCAAAAGTGTTAATTACTCCCGATGCCCCGCCGTTGTTTCCGCTGATATCCAAATGGCAGCGATAGCCCGAACGGAAGATGTTAAACCGAATTTCGAACAGGTTGGCTCCCCCCTGGGGCACAATATCCACGCCGCACGAGCCGAGGTCGGCTCCGTCCAGCCAGAGCTTCGCGGCCATCGACGCCACCATCGCTGCGTTTCCGTACCCTTTGACCATAACCTCTTCGTAGAATATTTTCTGAGTTCCACCCTCGCCGAACACATCCGGAGTGCGGAGGGACCAGCTAACCGTACTTTGATCCGTTGCGCCGGCGTCCCACTGAAGATCACCGGCCTGGATGCGTTGCACAGTCCCGTCGACAGACTTGCAGGCGATGACAAGAGGGTATCCTTCTCCGCCTGAGAGAGTGCTCATGGCACTTATGGCCCAAGGCAGATCGAGCACAGCCCACGCCTTCATCACCAGGTCGTAGCAAAATAGGCGTGTCAACGCGCCGTTCCCGCCGACCAATGGCATCGCGCACAGGTACATCGGTGGATCGACAGTCTGCGCCGATTGCGACAGGTAGCAGTAGGTCCGATCAACCGGGACGAGATCAGCCTCGGAATCCACTCCCCCAAACAAATATGGCCTGATATCTTCCGAGATCAGCCGATCATTAATCCCATCAAACACCGCGAACCCGAGATGCGAGAACCGGACCACGCCAAATCCGGGGATGAATTGAATCGAGCGCGCGGCGATACAGCCGAGATTGGTCTGCGCCGGCTGAATCTCAAAAGTGGACGATCCAAACACGCCAATCACCTGATAAGTGGTGAACTCCTTGAACACGCAGAGAGAACCGGTGGGGGAGATACCCAGGGCGGCAATCGTGAAAGGTTGCAACCCGGTAATCTGCGTTCCGTCGTCGCGGCCGATGAAGGCTGTATTAACTGGATTCCACGAATTCGGGTTATTGGCGTTCGACATTTTAAGGCAGGTCGGACCGTCGATCCCATCGGATGTGGTGGTCGGGTACGTATTGGCCAGCCAGAGAGACCCGGCGTAGGCGACAGCATGCGCGGCGCCACGGGGCGCGGTGGCGGAGATCAGAGGACCGTTTGAGGTCCAGATCACACTGCCGTCCGCGGTTTGAGTCCCAAGCGCGGTAGACCACGTTGGCGGTCCTGGAGTCTGCGATACTCCGCCCTGAGTCGCTGTGTAAAAATTGCCCGAGCCGTCAGTAACCTGCGCACCGGTGACCCAATCGACAGACGGCTGCCAGGTTGGATAGGCATCCTGAAACGAGTTGGTGAGCGCGGTCAGGGTCGCCGAGGCAAGCAGAGTAGGGTCGCAGGACTGAGGAGCGTAGCCATTGCCGAGGATCAGTATTTCAAGCCCGGCGAACTGGACTAATTGAGGAATCACGTCAGCCTGGCCTGGGACCCCTCCATAGGGTGAGAATGAAGTGGATATGTAGGTTTGGACGTAGACGGGGCCACCAACCGAGCCCGAGACCGAAACGTTGCCGCCCCCAATACCGTAGGCGGCATTGGCGGAAATACGGATCTGGAGATTCGAAATGTCGGTCAACAGGGAAGCGGGGACCGAGAACGAGGCTGTCTGGTTCCACGTGGTTGAGTTCGAAGTCCCGAACCCGGCAAATGAGTATGGAAAGGACGATCCACCGTCAACTGAGTATTCGTAGGCGATCGCGCCGCCCCCCTGGGTGCCTGGGGAGATCGAGTTTGTGCCTGAGATAGGGACGTAAACGGTGATGATCTGACCCGCGGAGGTGGGGTTCGCGGCCCAGCCCGACGCGGCAACGACGTTCACAGGCGATGGGGTAGGACTACCGCTGTTGGCGGTGAGAGATGCCGTACCGCCAGCGGAGCCGGGATAAAGAGTCTGCAAATTTGTATTGATTGCATCGAATACAAACTTCGGATCACCAGGGAGGACCTGCGCCGGCTGAGGCACGGAGGCAAGGATAGGGGCCGAAGTAACCGGGGTGAAGATAACTGTCGGCGATGGGGGAGTCACGTTGCCGATAAGAAGCTGGATCAGGCCAGAGGCATTGACCTGGGGAATAGGGGTTGTACTGGTCGACAAAGCGCCCGAGAAAGTGGCGGTGAGGACACCAGGACCCGGCGTGCCGGCGATATTGGATTCAATCAACCTTCCTACAACTGCCGCCGGAGACGAGCCAATGTAATATATGTCGTATCCGGTAGCGTTGGGAACAGGAGTCCATGAGAAGGTTGAATTTGAGAATGACTCCAGGGAAGCAGTGCCCGCAGTCACGGAAGATGATGTTAAAGCTACTCCGCCAACCGTTACCCGCGCGACGATAGAAAAGTAGTAACCGCCGGAGGCATTGTCTGACCCACCGCCACCACAGATGACCGAAAAGTTAGTCGGGTTAGTCAGGTAGTAACCGCCCGCGGGATTGGCCAAAACCGGGTAAAGCGGGTAGTTTCCAGAAGCGAATTTCGTAAAGACGGCGATTGCGGCGGCCATGGTGAAGGGAGACGGAAGCTGGCCAATCGAAGCACTGCCGTCGGCGATTTGAAGGCTGCCGCGCTGGGTCATCAATAGATTAGACAGTCGAGGCAGCGACCCTGGCGGCTGCGCGAGGGGGCCGGTAGAGGCGACGAGTTTGGCGAACTTCCGTTGTGAGATGATTTTCGCGCTCATGGGAGGATCACGCCCCCGAAGTAGCCTCCAAGACCCTCCACGGTTTCAACACCGCAGGCTCCTCCGGCTTGAATCCGTCTCCGGCCCATAACCTGCTTGTTCCCTTTGATCCCGTTACATTTCTCCAAGGCTTGCTTCAACAACGCGGACTGACCCTCGATGTCTTGTTCGGCGCCCTTAAATCTAGCCGACAAGCAATCCTTCAGCACATCAATCCATGCTGGAGGCAACCCGAGTTGATTGGCGGATTGTCCCTTCGAGTAGTGCGTCGGATACCGGAGTCCAGTGAGATAAAGGTTGCATTCAAGGACCTGAGTACCTGAAGGCCATGCAGTTGCAAACGTTCCGCCCATACCTCTAGTGACCGGTGAAAGAGAGTTCGAGGCATTACCTGAGTAATACACCAATTCGCAGGCAGAAGGATCGGCAGGATACGGCCCAATGAGCGCGAGCCCGAAGCCTAGAACCCAACCGGATGATCCTGGTGTGTACGGGATAGTCGTCGCAGCAGCCGAAAGGTTACCATTCAGGACTCCGTTCCCTGAAGTTCGTGACGACTGTGGGTAAAACTCGACCTGCTGAATCACCGAATCCTGGTTGAGTACGCCGGTGCCGCTTATCCCGACTACATTGTTGTGGCGGAACACGTCAGTCTTGTTTCCGGCAGTCATGGGCCAACCATCGAACCATTGGTTATCAATCTTCCGCCAGTTGGAAATTAGTTGATACTGTGCTTGACCCTGCGTAGAAGGGATGCCGGTCACATCGCGAATACCCTCTGTGTTAGCTGTGATGAAATCGAGAGACTCGTTAATCCAACGATACAGGGCCGCCACGCTCAAAGCCGTCCCATCTGTATCAGGCAGCCATGCTGAGGAGCGTGCGGGCGCGAAGCCGGGCGTAATCCCAGTCGACGAAAGAGTGAACGCAATCGAGAACGCGCCGATGCCGCCGGCGGGGATCGTATATGGGTAGTAGCGGTCCTCGCCGCCGGCCGCGCCGAGCGTGAAATACACGTTGAGTTGCGTCGCGGCAAAGGAGCACGTTCCGGCCAAAGTGAAGGTCGAGCCAACTGCGCCATTGGTCAGAGCGACTTCAGTCGATGCTGGAGACTCGCCCCATGGGGTAAGTTGCGTGACCGTAAACCAGATATTGAGAGCGCCAGCCGGAGATGGAGTGACCGAGGCAAGAGTAGGCGCCGGCAGCGCGGAAGGCGGATCTGCCGCCTGCTCCCTCAAGGAAAGAAGCGCATCGCCGACTAGGCTCCATTGGCTCAATCAATCCCCCCTAAACAAAAGAACGGCGGTCGCTCCCGGTCAGGGTTGAGCGACCGCCGATGGT
>CAZVYV010000321.1:0-4082 GCA_964630985.1 uncultured Occallatibacter sp. | reverse complement strand
TTCCGCCGGATCAATTCAACTCCTATCAAAACGCCATGACGCAGACCGACCCTGGTCAAAAGGCCGCCGCACTCGAAGGTTTTCTGCAGGCCTATCCGCAGAGCCCGGTCAAAGCCACCGTTCTCGATAACCTGATCGATGCCTACTACCAGCTCAACCAGCCGGCTAAGGCGATCGATGCTGCTTCCCGCCTGCTGCAAGTCGACCCCAACAACATGAAGGCCATCTTCGCGTCAGTTTCTTTAAAGAAGCAACTGTGCGGCCAGAACCTCGACGCCTCCGGCGTGGCCACCGATCAGCAAACTTGCGACGACGCTGCTGTTCTCGCGCAGAAAGGTCTTACCGTTCCCAAGCCGGCCGGCATGTCTGATGATGACTGGAACAAATTGACGTCAGCTGCCTACCCTGCCTTCCACTCGACCATCGCATTTGACGATGCGGTTTCAAAGAAGGACTTTGCCGGCGCCATCA
Organism: uncultured Occallatibacter sp.; assembly: GCA_964630985.1. Lineage (GTDB taxonomy): Bacteria > Acidobacteriota > Terriglobia > Terriglobales > Acidobacteriaceae > Telmatobacter. The sequence goes on along the minus strand of CAZVYV010000321.1, from coordinate 3,611 downwards.
AGGAATACAACGCCGAGTTGATGCTCTATTCGCCAACCGCTTGCACTCAGCCGGGTCCGTGCCTCGCGGATACATTGCAGCTTGCCCAGGCCTATGCAAAGCCGAGTCCAAGCAAGGATGAAGTGAAGGCCGTCTGGTTCTACGCGCGCGCCTGGGACTTCGCACCTGCGGCATACAAGGCCCAGATCGAGCCGCAGCTCGACTATTGGTACAAGCGCTTTCACGGCACGCTCGATGGCGACGCCGCCATCACTCAGCAGATTGACGCCATCAAAACTCAGGCGCAGTCCACGCTCTTCCCACCTGCAAGCTTTGCCATCGCGCCAGCTCCAACTCCCGCGGACCTGGCTCATCACGCCTATACCAGCGGCGATCCCAAGGCTTTGAGCCTCGAAGACAAGGAATACATTTTGGCCAACGGATCGGATGCGGACGCCACCGGCCTCTGGGCTTTGCTGAAAGGCCAGCCGACGCCGGTTCCAGGCATTGTCATCGCCGATCCTGCATCGGAGCTGCACATCACCGTCACGACTACAGCGGCGGTCAAGCCCAAGGATTACGTGGTCAAGCTCACGAATCCCGTCGCTTGCTCCGCTGTTCCGCCGCCGCCCACTGAGCTAAAGATCGCAGATGCTCAGGCATACATTCTGGCCAACGGCGTAAAAGCCGACACCGACGCCATGGGCGACGTCCTCACAGGTACTCCTCACAAGATCGCCATCGACCCCTCGGTCGGGACGCTCAACGTGGCCGTTACGCAGGACGCCAAGGACGCGCACACTGCGGACTTCACCGTCAACCTCAAGGATCCGCTCTCCTGCAAGGAAGCTCCCGCCTCCGGCTCCGCGCTCGGATTGCAGCCGGCGACTGAGTTGGATGGCACCTATGACACATACACGCACACCGCTGCCGCGGGAACAACGAGCGCGTCGGCGCAAATCGTGCTGACTGACGGATTCCTCCAGCCGGAGAAGAAGGCCGGCCCGGTGCATCACACCGCTCCTAAGCCTTCACCCGCGCACCACGCGCAATAACCCTGCTCGCCGGCCTCGCGCCGGCGAATGCAGGCCTCGCAACAGAAAGTTTCTGGGATGATCAAGGGCAGTTCGCTTCGGCGGCCTGCCCTTTTCGTTGATCAGCTGATCTGAATTTCGGAAGTGAGCGATGCACGCCCCTTGTCCAAAGGGCTACTCCAAGCTATCGCTATTCGCCGAGCATGACCCTCTGGATGGCTGACGCGCGTCCCGTCGCCGGGTCGCAGGTTACGACGACGCCGCACATCTTGGGATTTCCCTTCGCCGCCTCAAACTTGCCCGGCATTGCGGTCAGGAATTTGTGCAGCACCAAGTCCTTTTCGACTCCGATGATGCTGTCATACGGCCCGCTCATGCCCACATCGGTCTGGTAGGCCGTTCCATGCGGCAGAATGCGCTCATCGGCCGTTGGCACATGCGTGTGTGTGCCCAGAACCGCGGTGACGCGCCCGTCGAGATACCAACCCATGGCATTCTTTTCGCTGGTGGCCTCTGCGTGGAAATCGACCACGATCACCTTGGCCCGAATCGAGCCAAGAAGGGAATCGGCGGTGCGGAACGGATCGTCAATCGCCGTCATGAACACGCGCCCTTGCAGTTGCAGCACTGCGAAGTCCACGCCGCCGGCGGTCTTTCCTTCGTAGAAGCCGTAACCCGGCACGCCCGGTTGAAAATTCGCCGGCCGAATGATTCGCCGTGCGCGGTCATGGGTGTACGGAGCGGCCGAATTCAGATAGTCGACCAGTTCTTTCTTGTCCCAGACGTGGTTGCCGGTGGTCAGCACGTCTGCGCCCAGGTCGAAGACTTCCTCGGCTATCCCCGGCGTCACGCCGAAGCCGCCCGCAGCATTTTCGACGTTGACGACGGTCAGGTCCACCTGGTGCGAGTGGCGCACGTGGCCTATATGCTCGCGCACGATCCTGCGCCCCGCGCTGCCGAAGATGTCGCCGATGAAGAGGATGTTCAACGCTGGCTCAGCTCCTGATTGCGTACTTCACACTTCAATTAGAACGGCGCAGCACATAGATCACCCAGGGTGCGATGCGCGTCTCGCTCACCCAACGGTAAGGCTCATCCCCGTTCGCCAGCGGCTTTCGCATCTCTACGATCTCAAGCCCCGCCCGGGCAAAAACTTCAAGATACAACTCGTGCGGCCAGTAGATGTCCAAACAAGGCGTTCGATCCTCGAAAACTGTGGTGCGGGTTTTCACGGTGTCGCCCGGCTTGGCGTTTCGGTTCTCGTGGAAGTCCTTGGTGGAAAAGGAGGCCCATTCGTTCACATAAATCTCCGGCGAAGATACGATGCTTGCCAGGATGCCATCCGATTTGAGCAGCGTGCGAAGGTCTGTGAGTAGGCGAACCTTGGTTTCCATGCCGGGAATGTTGTCGAAGGTGAATGCCGATTGGATGAGCGAAAAACTCTCGCGCGCCAAGGCGGTCAAGTCGTCGTCGGAAATCACGCGGTAGTCGCCCATTGGATCGATGTCGCGCGCCTTCCGAACCATCTCCGGCGAGATATCCACGCCGACCGTCGCAAATCCAAGATCGCGAAGGAACCGTGTCGAGCGGCCCGCACCGCAGCCAAAATCGAGCGCCGTTGTCCCCCTTACTCGAGTGGAATAAATTTCCGGCAAGTCGCGGAAGGCGAGATAGTAGGTGTTGGAGAAATCGAGTTTCGAGTAGTCTTCAGCGAAAGTGACACTTTGATAGCTGTTGACGAATTCCATAGACGATCTCCTTGCCGCTCCGTCGCACGCGTCTATTTTGCGCTGTCCAGCCCCTGATCCCTGCTTCTCATCAGCGGGAACAGAATCACGTCGCGTATTGACTTCGATCCGGTCAGCAGCATCACGAGCCGGTCAATGCCGATGCCTTCGCCGCCCGTCGGAGGCATTCCATAGGCAAGCGCGCGCACGTAGTCCTCATCCATCTGGTGCGCTTCGTCGTCGCCAGCGGCGCGCTGCGCGAGTTGCTGCCTAAAGCGTAGGTCTTGCTCCACTGGATCGTTAAGCTCGCTGAATGCATTGCCAATTTCAAATCCTCCGATGTAGACCTCGAAGCGTTCGACCCATTCCTCATCATCTGGCTTCTGCTTTGAAAGTGGCGAAACAGAGGTCGGAAACTCATAGATGATGGTCGGCTGGACGAGATGTTCTTCGGCAACGGCTTCGAATAATGCCGCGATGTGCCTGCCGATGTTTTCGCCTGGCCGTATTGCTGCCCGTGCAACCATAATTGAGGCGAATAGATTCTTGAATCGATCATCCACCAAAGATCGATCATCAGGCATCGGATAGTTTTCGACGAAATGGTTGAATCTCCGGGCATTCGCAAAATCGGTATCTGTCGGCGCGAGGCCAAACTCCTTTGGCCAGAACCTCATGATCGCCTCAACCATCGTCAGCCGTTCCCACTTGCCGAGGTCAATCTCGACGTCATTGAACGTCGTTACCGTCGTTCCGTTCACTTCCTTCGCCACGAATGCGATCAGCTCTTCGGTCAAATCCATCAGGTCGTGGTAGTTCGCATAGGCCTGGTAGAACTCGAGCATCGTGAACTCGGGATTGTGCTGCGTGC
>CAZVYV010000320.1:0-4084 GCA_964630985.1 uncultured Occallatibacter sp. | reverse complement strand
ATGGAGACAAACCGGCCCATCACCACCGGCATCAGGCTCAGTTGCTGGCTCACGCCCACTTGATGCGCGAAAAATGCTTTCACGCCATCGACCTCATCGCTTCGCACATCGACGAGAAACACATTGGGCAGCTTGGGTGAAGCCGTCTCGCGTAGATCGAGCAACAGATCCTTCTGCATCAGGTACACCGCGAGAATGAGCATGACTCCGGTGCCTAACGCCGCCAGCACAGCAGCCGATTGATTGCCCGGGCGGTAGAGATTGGCAAGACCCTGGCGCAAAAACGAAGGCAAATGCAGTCGCGTGCGATTGAGCAGGAAGCGCAAAGCAACGAGAGTGACAGCGGCAAGCACGAGCAGGACCAGCAGTGTGACGGTAAACAGGAACGCAAACCACGCGCCTACTTTGGGCGAATCGGAAAGCGCCCATGCGATTGCGGCCAGCCCGGCAATCACAGCCGCCGCGACGCAGATTTGCAACCGGCGCGCCCACCATCGTGCAAACCAGCCCCCGATCCCAGACGGACCCTGCTCCACCATCCTGCGCAGCACCAGCACCGGCCGAACGGCGCGCACATCGAGCAGCGGAGGCAGGCAGAACAGCAGGGTCGTCAGCAGGCCCGTTCCTAACCCCGCCAACGCAGACTTCCACGGGAATTGAAGAATCACATGCACAGGAAGCAACTGGCCAAAAGCTGAGGGGAGCGCGGCCATCACAGCCACACCCGCGGCCACTCCGAGCAACCCCCCTGCTAGACCGAGACCCAGCGTCTGCAAAAGAAAAATCCGCAGCAAATCGGATGAATCCGCGCCGATCGCCTTCAGGATCGCCAGCATGTCCATGCGCTGCTCAAGATGCGCGTGCATGGCCATGGCCACGCCGATCGCGCCCAGAACCATCGCCACAAGACAAATGAGGCTCAAAATTGAAGTCGCATTGTCGAGTCCGCGCGTGAGCGCCGGGTTCCCTTCCCTGTAATCCATCACCTGCGCATCGGGCAGCGCCGCTTCCAGTTGCGTGCGAATCGCAGCGGTCTCCGCGTCCACGGTGACGCCCTTTGGCGGCGCATCAGGGAGCTTCACGAGCAAACGCCGGCTCGCGCGGCTACCCGGCGCCAGCAGTCCGGTCTCTGCCAGGGCCGCCCCCGAAATCATGACCCGCGGTCCCAGGCCCATGCCCGCTGTGATGCGATCAGGCTCCTGCTTCAATACGGCAGTGATGCGGAAGTCTCTTCCTCCAAGGCGCAATGTGTCGCCCACATGCGCATTGAGGCGAACAAGAAACTCATCCGCCACAACGACCGAGTCGCCTCGCAAAGCTTGCCGCAGCGGCATCACCGGATCCAACTCCGCTGTTCCGTAAAAAGGATACTCGGCGGGATCGACAGCTTTGAGCGACACGAGCAGCGGCACAGGATTCGTCGACACCGACGCCATCGAAACCGTTTCCTCCACCCATGTCGACCGGACCGTCCCGCCGCTTTTAGCTTCGATCGCAGCGATCTTGCTGAGCTCATCGGGAGCGGGAGCCCGAAACATTCGCGCACTCAGATCGCCTGCCAGCAGCGAACGCGCCTCAGAGTTGAGTGTCTGGCGAAAACTGTCGCTGAGCCCTCGCACGCCCACCAGCGCGGCCACTCCAATGGCGACTGACAACACCACAAATCCGAATTTTCCGGGGGCCGACTTCAAATCGCGCCAGCCGATCGCTCCGGCACGCTTCCAGCTCAAAGCGCGGTTAGCCATTGATTCTCTCGTCCGGATTGTTTCCTTTTCCTTGAGCGCTCGGCCCAGCCGAACCTGGCAGCGTGTCTTCGACGATCAGGCCATCTTTGAGCACGATTTTGCGGTCGGCGCGGCTGGCAACTTCAGGGTCGTGCGTCACAAGCACCAATGTCGTTCCCGCTTTGCGATTGCGGTCCAGCAGCAGGTCGAGAACCAGCCTGCCATTCGTCGAGTCGAGATTTCCCGTGGGTTCGTCGGCCATTACAATGGGCGGCTCGACCACAAAAGCCCGCGCCAGCGCTACACGCTGCTGTTCGCCACCGGAGAGCTGCACCGGATAATGATCCACGCGCTCCTTCAGGCCAACTTCATCGAGCAAACGCCGAGCTCGCTCCACGCCGTTGCCTTCAAGGTTGAGTTCGTAAGGCAGCAACACATTTTCGAGAGCGGTGAGCGTTTGGATCAACTGGTAAGACTGAAAGACAAATCCGATTTTGCGCCCGCGCACCGCCGCCAATTCCGTCTCCGCCAAATTATGGATGGGCACGCCGTCGAGCCAAATCTCCCCTTCGCTGGGCGAATCCAGGCCGGCAAGCAGCCCCAGCAAAGTGCTCTTCCCGCTTCCGCTCGCGCCCACGATGGCGACAAACTGCCCGGCGGGAATGTCAATGGATATGCCTTGCAGAATCTCCACGCGCCGCGCGCCGTTCTGGATCCACTTCTTCGCGCCTTTGACTTGAATCAACTCATCCTCCGTCACTCGAAGTGTACATGCCCGGTCGCCGCGGCTCCGGCGCTTCGCCCTCTCGCGCCCGCACACACTCGAGCCGTGGGCGCAGCTACACTTGATACGTGGACGTTCGGCGATCAGTTCTTGTCACATGTTGCCTGCTCTTCGCGACGACCGGGCCGCTCGGTGCTTCCGGTCCGTCAAATTCCAATCGGCCAATTCTGGTCTGCTTCGGCGACAGCATTACCGCCGGGCTCGGCCTTCAGCAAGGCCAGGCTTATCCAGACTTCCTTCAGAAGAAACTCGACGCGCAGGGATACGCGTACAAAGTAGTCAACGAGGGCACGAGCGGCGCCACCACCAAGGATGCGCTCGCAACCCTGCCCGATGTCCTGCGCCTGCGCCCTGCCATCGTGATTGTCGAGTTTGGGGGCAACGACGGATTGCGCGGCCTGCCCGTGGCACAGACGCGCGCGAATCTCGACCAGGTGCTCACTGCGCTTGAGAAAGCTCATGTGAAAATCCTGCTTGCCGGCATAACGCTCCCGCCTGATTACGGACCTGACTACATTCACTCATTCGATGAAATTTTTCGCGATCTCGCGGCGAAGCACCACATCGCTTTGGTGCCCATGCTCTACAAAGATCTGGTCCATGTCCCCGGAACGATCCAGAATGATGGCGTCCATCCAACCGCGAAAGGCTCCGCCATCATCGCCGGCACGCTCTTTCCGGTGCTCAGACCGCTGCTTCACAAAACGCCGTAGCTTGGATCCCAGCACGAAGATTGGGTGCCCCACCCTCGCGACGTTTTTGTCTTTGTCGCTAGGGTGGGATCGCACAATTGGCCGCGCCGACCGCCCCAAAAACAAAAGAGCCGGGATCGCTCCCAGCTCCTGGTATTCAACGATCTTGATCGCCGTTTCTTACTTTGCCTTGGCGGTGGCCAGCGCCTTCAGGCGCGTATTCAAGCGGCTCTTGTAGCGGGAAACGGTGTTCGAATGGAGAACGCCCTTCTGCACGCTCTTGTCGAGAGCCGAAACCGTGGCGCGGTATTGCGCCTGCGCCTCTTTCACATCGCCCTTGGTCAGAGCCTCGCGCAGCGAGCGCAGGCTCGAGCGCACGCGGCTGCGGTTGGCGCGATTCACTTCAGTGCGGGTTACGGTCTGGCGAGCGCGCTTCAGCGCGGATACGTGGTTTGCCATGGCTGTGCTTCCATCTCCAAAGCCTGAATTCGAGGGGGTGGTCCTGACTTCAGGAAAAGTCATGCGGGGTAGAGGCCGCTACGAGCCTGACTTGATCAGGCCGCATCCCTCGCAAACTCTAAGTCTACGGGAATTTCCGGGGTGGGTCAAACGCCCACCAGCCGCGCGTGGACCAGAAAACTCATCGACCCGCGCGGCCGCAAACCCTATGTGAAAAAGCAGTTTTCGACGGAAAGCGCTGGTTTGACCCGCTTTCCGCAGCCCGGTATACTCGAAACTGCGTTACACCGGTCCCTGAGTTGCTGTATCCCGAAGCCATTGCAATCAAGTGGCTCTTTCCCAAAGAAAGAGCCGACGTGCACGACTTCTAAAAAGGCTACATCAACTCAGGAACCGGTCTAAGCGGGAGTAGCTCAGTGGTAGAG
>CAZVYV010000319.1:0-4091 GCA_964630985.1 uncultured Occallatibacter sp. | reverse complement strand
GGTGCGGGCGCGGCGGAAGCTTGACGCCAAAATCCGCCGGAATTGCAGCGCAAGGATCCTTGCCTGCTTTGATTTCAGCGGCGGTGCGAACGTGCAGTAACAGTAACGGCCTCTGAAAAGTAACTGCCAGCGAATATGCCGTAGCTGCCGCCTCAGAGGCTGCTTCGTTGCGCTCGACGGCCAGCAAAACCGGTCCACCCGGCGCCGGCCGATGAGAGCCCGCATTCCAATCCGCGGCCACGGCCAGCACCGGACACGGCGCCAGCCTTACCAGTTGTTCCGCAACGGCGCCCACTACGACCGGTCCGGCGCCTTCCATCCCTTTGGTTCCAATCACGATGAGCCCGGCCTCGTGCTGCCGCGCCACATCCGCAAGCATCTCCGCCACGGCCCCTTGCCGCACTTCGGAATGGCTGTGAATTCCTTCCCGCAGCAGCTCGCCCACCATCGTATCGAGCACTTCGCGCGCCTTTGCGGTCAGGTGGTTCGCCACGCTTCCCGGCAACCCGTCCACCGCGGCGTATTCCATGGGGTCGAGTCCATGCGCCAAAACGATGCGCGCACCGTAATGGGTGGCCAGCTTGCGTGCGTAATCCAGTGCCGCCTCTGCCTGGCCGTCGAGGCCAGTCGCCACCACAATCGTTTTCAGTCCTTGATCGAAACTCACGCTACACCTCCGGGGTTCGTTGCTATCTTGCTCATTGGACTCTGAGTGTGCGCTTCGCTTGTAGTGAGTGGCAGTGACATTATTCACCCCCAACTGTGATTCAAGTCACAATGCAAATTCCTGATTTTGCTGGAGAACGCCATGGTGCATCCGCCCATCCGGCGAGCGCTCTGTACATCCGTCGGCCCAATGCGCTAACGTGGGCGCGGTATGAAATCTCTTCGGTTGCACCCTCTTCTCTCGTCTTTCTCTCTCGCTTCTACAATTCTCCTCGCAGCCAGCCTCGCCGTTTCAGCCCAGGCTCCGGCGCCCGATTCGCCCGCCATCGAAGCTCAAGCCCACGCGATGATCTCGAAGCTCACGCTTGAGCAGAAAGTCGAGCTGCTTGGCGGCGTCGACAACATGTTCACGCGCCCCATGCCCGTTATCGAGTTGCCGCGCTTCAAAATGTCCGATGCCTCTGTCGGAGTCCGCACCTGGGGACCGACGATGGCTTATGCAGGCGGCGCGGCGCTGGCTGCCACATGGGACACGGATTTCGCCCGCAAGCTTGGCGAAAGTCTGGGCCGTGACGCCCGAGCACGCAGCGTGAATTTTCTGCTCGGTCCAGGTGTCAACATCGCGCGCTCACCCGTAAGCGGGCGCAACTTCGAATATCTTTCAGAAGATCCGTTTCTGAACGCTGCTCTGGTGGTTCCTTTCATTGAAGGCGTGCAGTCCCGGGGTGTTTCCGCTACCGTGAAGCACTTTGCGCTCAACGATCAGGAGTTCAATCGCCACAACGCCAGCGCCGACATCGACGAACGCACCATGCGTGAGATTTATCTGCCCGCGTTTGAAGCCGCTGTCACCAAGGCCCACGTCGACGCGGTGATGGACTCCTACAACCTGGTCAACGGCGTCCACTCCACGGAGAACAACTTCATCAACGTCAAAGTGCTCAAGGGCGAGTGGGGTTTCCAGGGCGTTCTCATGTCCGATTGGGACGCGACCTATGACGGCGTCGCCGCAGTCAACAACGGCCTCGATCTCGAAATGCCCAGCCCAAAATTCATGAACGCGAAGAATCTCATTCCCGCCGTCCAGAGCGGCCAGGTGAAAGAGGCGGATATCGACGAGCATCTGCTCCGCCTTTTCCGCACCGAGCTCCGCTACGGCTGGATGGATCGTCCGCAGTTCGATCCCGCAGACTCCACGTACTCGGTCGCCGATCGCACCATCGCCCTTCAAGGAGCGCTGGAAAGCATTACGCTGCTGAAGAACGAGGGAAATCTGCTGCCGCTCGATCCCGCGAAAATCAAGAACATCGCCATTATTGGCCCCGATGCTTATCCGGCCGTCACCGGCGGCGGAGGCTCGTCAGAGGCTCATGCGATTGAGCCGGTCAGCATCCTCACCGGGATCGCCAACCTGCTTGGCCCCAACGCGCATGTCTTCTACAGCGCCGGATTGCCCGATTCGCCCGACCAGATGAAGGCCGTCGCGAATGCTGACGTGGTTGTCGTTTCCGTCGGCTTCGATGCGAAGACGGAACGCGAAGGCGCCGACCGCACCTTCACGCTACCGCCGGGCCAGGATGCTCTCATTCAGGCGGTCGCCGCAGCCAACCCCCGCACCATCGTCACGCTCACTGGCGGAGGCGGCATGGACACGAGCCGCTGGCTCGATAAAGTTCCAGTCCTGCTCCACACCTGGTATCCCGGCCAGGAAGGTGGCACGGCCGTCGCGCAGATTCTTTTTGGACAGCACGATCCTGAGGGCAAACTGCCCATCAGCTTCGACCGCAACTGGGACGACAGTCCTTCAGCGAAGTGGTACTACGGCGATCCCAAGGACAACACCACGCTCCACACCGTCGGCGCCGATGGCAAGCCGCTCGACTACACGATCGAACACATCAATTACGGTGACAAGCTGATGGTCGGCTATCGCTATTGGACGACCACCGGCAAGCATCCGCTGTTTCCCTTCGGCTTTGGCTTGAGCTACACCACATTCAAATTCGCGAATCTCAAAGTTCCCGCCTCAGCCAAGTCGGGCTCCACGGTCGACGTCAGTTTCGACGTCACCAATACCGGCACTGTCGCCGGCGCTGAAGTTGCCCAACTCTACGTCTCTGACCCGTCCGCGCAAGCGGATCGCCCCGAGCGCGAATTGAAGGGTTTCACCAAAGTCCGTCTTGATCCCGGCGCAACACAGCATGTGACCATCAGCCTTGACGCGCGCGCCTTCAGCTACTGGGATGAGCCCGCCCAAAAGTGGATCATCGATCCCGGCAAATTCGTGATTCGCGTCGGCGACTCCAGCGAGAACACTCCGCTCACCGCCGACATCGACCTGCATTAATCAAAGGTTTGCGCGAACTCATTCGCACCGAGAGGAATCAAATCATGTTGATTCGCTGCTCCCGTCTTGCTGCTTTTGCCACTCTTGTTTCCGTCCTTCCTGCCTTGTCTCTTGCGCAGACCACGCCGCACCCGCAGTGGGTGGGCACCTGGGCGACTGCTCCCATGGTCGCGGACGGCGGCTTCAATGTTCGTCCCCTCTCAGGCGTCACGATGCGCGAGATTGCCCACATCTCGGCCGGTGGCGCGCAGTTTCGCGTGCGCTTTACCAATGCGTACGGGACCGATCCGCTGATCGTCAGCGACGCGCACGTGGCCCTTAGCGCCGGCAACGCGGCAATTCAACCCGGAACCGATCATGCCATCACTTTCGGCGGAGCGACCACGGTCAATATTCCGCCTGGCGCCGAGCTTTTCTCGGATCCCATTGCATCCGCAGTGCAGCCGCTCTCCGACCTTGTCGTCAGCTTCTATCTTCCGTCGCAGGTGATGCGCGCGGAAACCTTTCACTCCTTCGCGGATCAGGACAACTTCATTGCGAATGGCGATGTATCCACTTCGGCGGACCTGCCCGATGCGACGAAGATTTTCTCCTGGTACTTCCTTGACGGCATCGATGTCCAGGCTGTCGACGGCTCGCAAGCCATCGTCACACTCGGTGACTCCATCACCGATGGCGCGCTCTCCACGCACAACGCCAATCTTCGCTGGCCCGACCTTCTCGCGGCGCGGCTCAACGCCGATCCCAACCTGAAAAACATTTCCGTCCTCAACGTCGGCATCGGCGGCAACCGCGTGCTGAACGAAGTCGCCGGACCCAGCGCGCTCTCACGCGTCGATCGCGACGTGCTTTCGCAGAGCGGCGTGCGCTACGTGATCGTGCTCGAGAGCATCAACGACATCGGGCGCCTGGCGCATCTCGCGAATCCGTATGACGACATTACCGCTGCGCAGCTGGAGATGGCGCTCAAGCAGATCGCCGACGACGCGCACGAGCACGGCATCAAGGCCATCGGCGCGACGCTCACGCCGTACGGTGGCGCTGGCTACTCCTCCGACAAGGGCGAGCAGATTCGCGA
>CAZVYV010000318.1:0-4096 GCA_964630985.1 uncultured Occallatibacter sp. | reverse complement strand
CCAGAGCGAAAGCGTTGACCAGCGGATTGCCGCTGTAGCAAGGCTCGAATTTGGTTTCGCCGCCAAGGTTGGGCACGCCAAAACAGTTGCCGTAGCTGGCGACGCCGCTCACCACGCCTTCGAGGATCGAGTGATTCTTATGGACGGTCTCGCGGTCAGCTTCTCCAGGCTCAATCGGCCCGAAGCGGAGCGAATCCATGACGGCGAGCGGACGCGCGCCCATGGTAAAGATGTCGCGCAGGATTCCGCCTACGCCGGTGGCTGCGCCCTGATGCGGCTCGATGTAGCTTGGGTGGTTGTGCGATTCGATCTTGAAGGCGCAGGCCCAGCCATCGCCCACGTCGATGATGCCGGCGTTCTCGCCCGGCCCCTGGACCACACGATCGCTCTTGGTGGGCAGGCGCTTCAAATGTACGCGGCTGGATTTATAGGAGCAGTGCTCGCTCCACATCACGCTGTAGATGCCGAGTTCAGTGAGCGAAGGCGTGCGGCCGAGCGCCGCGAGAATGCGCTCGTATTCCTCCGCTGTGATGCTGTGTGTTGCGAGCATCTGCGGAGTGATGTTGACTGGTTCGGGAACGACGGCTGCGGAGGAGCTGGTCATCGTTGATGCCTTCATTTTCGCACAGTGGTTGAGGGCGAAGGGCCGCGACGATTTCGAGAGTATGTGGAAACCACCTACGGTGGGGCTGACGCCTTCGGCCGGTCCACGACAGTAAATAGCCGTGGCCTTGGCTAGTGGAGATTTTAGAGGTGCGCGGCGGGCGCGGCATGTGGCGAATCGGCCAAAGCCTATGCGATACTTTGGGAGCAGCCCACCCTAGGCCGGGATGGCGGAATTGGCAGACGCAGCAGACTCAAAATCTGCCGGCCCTTGCGGTCATGGGGGTTCGACCCCCCCTCCCGGCACCAATCCAAGACCATTTAATCTCTAGCTTTACACGAGGCGGTCTGTTCCGGCTTACCCGGTCCCTGGGATCGAAAGAATGCGCGAATGCGGGCCAGTGTGTAGAATTTCATAGCCACAGCCCTCTCTAGACCCCGAAAGGGTGGAATCATGCCCACTTCCCCAAAGGCCGGTCTCTCTGACAATGCGATTGGCGCACTCGCCTATTTCACTCCGATCCTGGCCGTCTTCTTCCTGGCCATCAGGCGCTACAACAAGCGGCCTTATGTCCGATTCCACGCCTGGCAGTCGTTCGTCTTCAATGTTTTTTCGATGGTCTTCGGTTATCTCATTGAGTTTGTTCTGGAGCACACCGCGTTTCTTGGACCTCGTTTCGCGTTGGGACTAATATGTTCGGCCGCAGTGCTTGTTTTCCTCATATGGCTTTGGTGCGTGATCGGCGCGGCGAATGGTAAGCGCGTAAAGCTTCCGATCATTGGGGACTGGTCCGAAGAGCAAGCCTACAGGTAATCTGCCGGCCATTGCGGACATGGGGTTAACCCCCCCTCTCGTCACCAGCCTTCAACAACTTTTGGATCAGCAGTTTGCCAAGCAGTGGCCGTGGCCAGTCGCAAACACTGGGCCTGCTGGTTCTCGGCAGATACCGAATTTAGGGACCTGATAGCTTCATGACAAGGCGTTACGCGTTCCGAGTCTCGCGGATGTGATCTAAATCACCGCCACCGCAGACTCTGGCGTGGGAAAATTCAGTTCTGGACTTGAGGTCCGTACATCATGGATTGGGGCAGAAAAGGCACTGCGTTGATGTTGGCAGTCGTGGCAATCTGGGCCACGCCGGCGGCATCTGCCTGCCTGCTGGGCATGAGGCATTCGAGCCAGCCCAATTGCTGTCGCGCCATGGCTCAAAATTGTGCGGCGTCCGGAATGGGCGTACGCAGTTCATGCTGCCGGGTCCAGGGCACAAGCCCCGCTGTTACTCCGGTCCTTCCGTTCCCGGTTGGACATTCGCTGAAGTTGACCGGGTTAGTGCATCGGGCCGGTTCTGAATTGCTTGCCGCTGCTGGTGCCAATCACGGGAACGCCCTTGATACGCCGCCGAAGTTTCCGCCGGGCGGCGCATTCGCACTCCGAATCTAAAACTCCTTCCTTCACAGGCTGAATCCTGGCCCCTGTGTGTCTGTGCACGCCTATGCGTGCCTGCGAACGCACAGTCAGGCTGTCACACCGAATTTCCCATGGAGGGAGTCATGAAGTTTCTTGTTCCTGCACTTCTTGTTCTGACCGCGGCAGGGTCTACATCCTTTTCCCGCGCCCAGACGCCCGTGCCCGATGATGGCCTGGCGAGCTTTGCGGCATTGATTGACGGGCAACACGGCGAAGACCATCCCGCGCAAGACGCCGGTCCGGCGCTGACGCTCGACGACGCGGAGAAGTTCGCCCTTGCCGCGAATCCTGAGATTGCAGTTGCGGCCCGGCGCGTCGCCGTTGCCCAGGCGCACGTTGCCACCACCGGCAAACTCGACGATCCAATGGCCATGTACCGCGGTTGGGGTGTCCCGCTCAATCAGCCATGGAATTACAACGACGCGCAGAACATGTTCAGCATCAGTCAGACGTTCCCCGGCCGTGGAAAGCTGGCGCTCCAGACGAGTGTTGCCGAGTCAAGCGTGGATGAGGCGAAGGCCGACCTCGAGCAGGTCCGCCTTGATGTGCGAGTGCGCGTGCACAAGGCCTTCGACGATCTGTTGCTCGCCAACGACGAGATGCAGATTCACCATCAACATGAGGCCATTGCGCACCAGGCAATTGAAGAAGCGCGGATCAAGTACACCAACGGGAAAGTGCCGCAGCAGGACATGTTGAAGGCTCAGGTTGCGCTGACTCAGCTAGCCGAGCACATGATTCGGTTCGATCAGGATGCGGACCTTGCGCGTTCCCGGCTCAATACCTTGCTTGGGCGCAACCCCAACGCGCCCCTTCAAGTGGCTGGAGAGTTTGCCGTGCTCGGCGGGTTACCCGAGGCGCGCAATCTTGATGACCTGGCTTTGCGGTCGCGCCCTGATCTGCTCGCTGCCCAACTAGCGGCGGAGCGCAGCCATAAAGAGCAGGAACTGGCCAGGAAGGCGTACGTGCCGGATTTCACCGTCTCCGCGGGATACATGATCATGCCGTCGGGCCAGAACACGCGCAACGCCTACATGCTTGAGGGTTCGATGAACCTGCCCTGGCTGAATCATCGCAAGCACGATGCGGAAATTGCGGAGGCGTCAGTGCAGGAGACCGAACAGGATGCCGAGCTGGCCGCAATGCGTAATGCCGCATTTGGACAGATCCAGGAAGCACTGGTCGAGGCAGAGGCCTCACAGAAGCTTGCGCACATGTATCACGACCAGCTGCGGCCTCAAGCCGAGACCACGCTCCAGTCGAGCGTGATTGCGTATGAAAACGGCAAGACCGAGCTGCTCGATCTGGTTGACAGCCAGATGATGGTGATCAATATCGATCTTGCATGGCTCCAGGCGGTCGCCGATTTCGATGCGCACCTGGCCGATCTCGAACTCGCGACTGGCACTTCCATAAATCAGCCAGAAGCTCCTGCGGCGGAGGTGAAACCGTGAAGACACGCAGCTATCAGTTTTTATTGGCGGCGGCAATCGGTGTTTGTGTTTTCCTCGGAACTGCTCTCGGGTATGTGCTCATGCATCACGATCGCGCGGCCGGGCCGGCAGCGGCTGATGACCCGGTTGTGGCGCGCGGTCCGGATGTGGCCTCGCACCCGGCCCCGGCTCCGGCCTCTGCCTCGAATGCCGAACCGGCGCTGGCGCCTCTGCAATTGTCGCCGCAGCGGATGCAGGAGATCGGCGTCACCTTCGCAACCGTGGAACAAAAGGACGTGAGCGACAACCTCAACGTTCCGGGCAATGTCGATATCGATGAAGAACGGCTATCGTATGTGCAGACTCGCTTTCCCGGATGGATTCAGGATGTGCAGGCGAACGCGACCTACCAGTATGTTCGCAAGGGACAGCGGCTTTTCACCGTGTATAGCCCGGACATTGTCAGCAGTGAGCAGGAGTATCTTCTTGCCCGGCAGAGTAAGAGCGCATTCTCGCAGGATGCGCACGGCATGGCGACGCAGGATGACGGATGGATGCTGAAAGCCGCCGAAGAGCGTTTGCAGCAATACGG
>CAZVYV010000317.1:0-4111 GCA_964630985.1 uncultured Occallatibacter sp. | reverse complement strand
CACCGAGCATGATCCCGCGGTCTTCGACATCGAAGGCTGGGCAGATTACTGGTCGGGGACCAAGGTGGGAGCGGTCTTCATCAGCATCACCGGCATTCTTGCGTTTTATCCCAGCAAAGTTCCTTTTCATCGCCACGGAAAATATCTGAATGGCCGCGATTTCACAGGCGAGCTGCTTAAAGCGGCGAAGAAGCGCGGTCTGCGCACCGTTGCGCGCTACAGTCCCGATCTGAACTGGGGCGATGCGCTGGCTGCGCACCCCGAATGGTTCATGCGCAACGAAAAGGGCCAGCCCCTCGAGTCGGAAGAAGCGCCGGGACTCTATTCGACGTGCATGTTCTCGACGTACATGACCGACTACTTCCCTGCCCTCATGCGTGAGGTTAACTCCCGCTATGACATGGATGCGCATTACACAAACGGGTGGCCATCGTTTACGTTGCCGGTGTGTTATTGCGATCAGTGCCGCCAGTTGCCGCCGCCAAAGACTCCAGCCTATTGGGACAAGTTCAACGAGCGGTTCACGTATCTGTGGAAGCTCTACGATTCGATCGCGAAGGAAAAGAAAGCGTCAAGCTTCTACATCAACAATATGGGCGGCGGGGTACATTCAACCCCGAATCTCGCTCAATTCGGCGAGCTTTGCCAGTGGTTTCAGGGTGACAACCAAGGCCGCAACCGGGGGGACGCGCCGGTTTGGGGCGCGTCGCAGCAGGGCCGCGTGTGCAACGCGGTGCTCGACGGCAAGATGGCGACGAACCTGACGGGCGCGTACACGACAGGGCCCATTCGATGGCGCGAAGTGACCAAGTCGGCAGCTGAAGCGGTCATCTGGACCAGCCAGACGCTGGCCAGCGGTTTGGTCCCCTACTATCACGTGGTGGGCGGAGAGAACGGTCTTGGTGAAGATCTGCGGTGGAAGAAGATCGGCCGCGATTACTTTCTGTGGACGGCGCGACACGACGCGCACTGGGTAAACAAGAACACGATCGCCAATATTGGTGTTGTGATGGGGCAGCGGACGCAGCTCTTCTATGAGCCGCCGCGCGACATATCGATGCAGCAGTATATGGATGCGATTTATTCCGCGTTGCTCGAAGGGAGATTCCTCTTTGACTTCGTTCACGAAGACCGTCTGCAGCTGGAACGGATCAAGAAGTACGCAGCGATCATTCTGCCCAACATCGCGCTGCTCAGCGACGAGCAGTGTGGGCAATTGCGTGACTATGTAAACCAGGGCGGCTCGCTGCTCGCAACTTTTGAAACCAGCATGTTCACCGAGCGCAACGAGCGCCGCGCGGATTTCGGATTGGCTGACGTCTTCGGCATTCACGCGGCCGGTCCGGTGATTGGCCGGCTGGGAAACGCGAATCCATACATGGCGCGCATCGAGCGGCCGCATCCGATTCTCGATGGCTTCACCGAAACGCACTGGATTGCGGGCGCGGAGTTTCGGCTGCCGCTTAAGCCCGTCGAGAATCCCGTGCTCACCGTCGTGCCCGGTTATACGGCATATCCGCCGGAGCTTTCGTACCCGCCCGTTCCGCAGACGAATGAACCCGCAGTTGTGCTGAGCGAGCGCGGCGCGAGCCGCCTGGCGTATTTCCCCGGCGACATTGAGCCGACGATGTGGCTGTCGGGCCAAGGCGACCTCAGCCGTTTGCTGGTGAACTCAATTCGCTGGGTTGCGGGCGTCGCGGCTCCGGTGAGTGTGGAAGGCAAGGGGCTGGTGGAGATCTTCGCGTGGGAAACGGAGCCGGGGTTTGCCGTTCACGTTCTGAATTACACCAATCCCAACGCGCATCACGGTTGGTTCAGCGAGTTCTATCCGATCGGGGCACAGAAGGTTCGCTTCAAGCTTCCAGCAGGCCGCCGCGTCACGCGCGTCGAACTGCTCCGCGCCGAGCGCGACATCCCATTCCACGCGGAGGGCGACTCGATTGAGTTCACGATCCCTTCGGTGACGGACTATGAAGTAGCGGCGCTCTACAGCGCCTGAAGAACGGAGAGATTGCCATGCCTCGTTTCGCCGCGAACCTGACGATGATGTACACGGAGCACAGCTTTCTCGACCGCTTTGCCGCCGCAGCGCGCGATGGCTTCACGGCCGTCGAGTATCTCTTCCCTTACGAGCACCCGGCTGCGACGTTGGCTGCGCAGCTGAAGGAACACGGCCTGCGCCAAGTGCTCTTCAATTCTCCTCCCGGCGATTGGAAGGCCGGTGAGCGCGGCATCGCGGCGCTGCCGGGCCGCGAGCAGGAATTTCGCGAGGGTTTTCTATTGGCTTTGGAGTATGGTCTTGCGTTGGGAAGCTCGCGGATCCACGCGATGGCGGGCATTGCGCCCAAGGGCGCCGATCGCGCGCGCTTGCTTGGCGTGTACACGGCGAATCTCGCGTGGGCCGCGGAACGGGCACGTGCGGCTGGCATCGATTTGCTGATCGAGCCCATCGCACAGCGCAACATACCCGGCTTCTTTCTTAACCGCCAGGAAGAAGCGCACGCCATCGCCGGTGAGGTCGGCGCTCCCAACATCAAAATCCTGATGGACCTGTTTCATTGCCAGGTGGAAGAAGGCGATCTGGCGGTCAGGATTCGCAAGTACCTCGCAGACGCGAAGCAAACTCGCATCGGCCACTTCCAGATTGCAGGAGTGCCTGAGCGCCACGAGCCGGACACTGGCGAAGTGCGCTATGAGTACCTTTTCAAACTGATCGATGAGCTCGGCTACGACGGGTGGATCGGCTGCGAGTACATTCCGGCCGGCAACACATCGGCGGGGCTTGGGTGGTTTGAAAAGTGGAAGAGCGTCTGAGGGCGTGCTAGCCCCGGTCTCAAAAGCAAGACCGGGGGCACCCATTTCATTGGTGAGCTGACGGGAGTGCTATCCCGCCTAAGCGAAGCTTGGACGGGGCACCCCAGTCGGTGGTCGATTGAATTCCCACGAACGAAGTGGTTTAGATTTTCAATTCCCGCCCAAGCGAAGCTTGGACGGGGCACCCCAGAATCAACTCTGAAGAGACGACTGGCGGCGAGGACGCCGCCAGTACAACCGGCCGGGAGGCCGGCGCTACGTTACTTCTCTACGCCAAAGGTGAGCGTCGTCGTCGAGTGCATGGTCTGGCCCGGGTTCAACGTCGTCGTCGGAAAGTCCGGATGGTTCGGCGAATCGGGAAAATGCTGCGTCTCAAGGCACAGGCCGGCGTGCTTGGCGTACTTTACGCCGTGGCGGCCAGTGAACGATCCATCCATGAAGTTGCCCGAGTAGAATTGCACGCCCGGCTCCGTCGTTTCGACGGTGAGCTTGCGGCCGCTGACGGGATCGGTGACGATAGCCGCCAGATGCAAGGTGCCAATCTTGCCGTTGAGCACCCAGTTATGGTCGTAACCGCCGGCGATCTTCAGCTGCTGGTTATCATCGCCGATGCGCGCGCCGATCACCTGCGGCTTCGTAAAGTCGAGCGGCGTGCCGGCCACAGGAGCCAATTCGCCGGTTGGGATGAGCGTGCGGTCTACAGGCGTGAACCGATCAGCAGCGAGCTCCAGCTTCAGGTCAAGAATGTTGCCCTGGTCATCGCCGTGCAGATTGAAGTACGCGTGATTCGTCACATTGATCACGGTGGGCTTGTCGGTGGTCGCAGAGTAGTCAATGTGCAGCGTATTGCCCTTGAGCGTGTAACGCACCGTTGTGGTCAGTGTTCCCGGGAAACCCATATCGCCGTCAGGGCTGACGAGGGTGAATTCGACGCCGTCGGGGATCTCTTTCGACTGCCAGACGTATTGATTGAATCCCTTGGGTCCGCCGTGCAAAGCATTGGGGCCGTCGTTGACGGGAATCTGATAGGTCTTGCCGTCGAGCGTGAACTTTCCGCCGGCGATCCGGTTTCCGTAGCGGCCGACAATGCCGCCGAGATACGTCTTGTTATCGGCCAGGTAGCCTGCGAGCGAATCGTATCCAAGAACAACATCCGCCATCTTTCCCGTGCGATCAGGCGCCTTCACGCTGACCAAATGCGCTCCGTACGCCGTGACTCTTACTTCGATCTGCCCGCTGGTGAGCGTGTAGATCGGGACGGAAGTTCCGTCCGGCATCGTTCCAAAAACCGCCATCT
>CAZVYV010000316.1:0-4113 GCA_964630985.1 uncultured Occallatibacter sp. | reverse complement strand
TTAATTCCCGAGAGCACGAGTTCCTTTCCGCCGGAGGCGACGAATTCCTCAACGTGGCGAAGGATCGCTGCGCGGGCCAAGCTTCTGGAAGGGCCACGTGTGAGAGGAATGACGCAGAAAGTGCAGCGGTTGCCGCAGCCTTCCTGAATTTTCAGGTTAGGGCGTGTCTGAGCGCCTGGCGTGAGTTGCAAATCCTCGAGGAAGGAGTGGGCGAAACGGTCGTCAGCCCAAACGGGAACAGAATGCGCAGTGCTCGCGGCGAAGAGCGAGGCTACGGGAAGAAACGAAGTCGGAGCGGCTGTGACCGAGCCTTGCGCGAGGTTGAAGATGATCTCAGGCGCGAGGGCCTTGTGGCTGTTGCCAACGACCGCGGCGACGCCGGGCAGCCCCGCTAGTTCCTGAGGCGCGCGCTGGGCGTAGCAGCCGGTGACGACGATTCTGGCCGCGGGATTCCTGCGGTGCGCCCGGCGGATAAAAGCACGGGCCGCGCGGTCGGCTTCGGCCGTCACGCTGCAGGTGTTCACGACGACAACGTCTGATGCGAGAGGCTGGCCCTCGGCAAGCATCCGCAAACGCCCAGCGATGGCCTCGCCGTCAGCGCGTGCCGCGCGGCAGCCGAAGTTCTCGATGGAAAAACCCGCCATTGTCCCAGTTTAGTGGGTCTTCTTGATGCGCAACGACTCGCGCGAAGCAAGGCCGGCGATTTAGGCTTGGAGCGGTTTCCAGCCGAGGAGAATCATGCGCCTGTCTTTCCAATTCTTGCGAATCGCCGGTTTCGGCGCCTGCCTCTGCGGGGCAATGGGCCTGCTGCCGTCTTTCGCAGCTCAAACCTCGCCGAAGCCCCGCATTCTGGTCTATACGCGGAACTACACGCCGGACGGAAAAGGCTATGTGCACGACAACATTGCCGCCAGCGTGGCGGCGATCCGCAGGATGGGAGATGAGGCCGGATTCGCGGTCGATGAGGTGGACGCTCCGGGTGTCTTTACCGACGAGAGCCTGCGCCAATACGCGGCTTTGGTGTTCGCGAACAGCAACAACGAGGCCTTCAGCGACGATACGCAGCGCGACGCGTTCAAGCGCTACATCGAGGCCGGCGGCGGATTTGTCGGCATCCACTCGGCCTCTGGTTCTGAACGGGATTGGCCTTACTTCTGGTCGGTGCTGGGCGGCAAATTCGCGGCCCATCCTCACCAGCAGGCGTTCACTGTTCGGGTAATCGATCCAGGCTTTGCCGCTGCCAGAGGATTGCCCGCACAGTTTACATGGACCGACGAGTGCTACTTCCTGGACCACCTGAATCCGGATATCCATCCAGTCCTTGTGACAGACCGGACAAAACTCGCCACGCTTGAACCGATGACGATTGACGTGGCGAAGTTTCCTGTCGACTTACCACTGGCGTGGTACCACACATTCGACGGCGGGCGCGAATTCTACCTGGCGCTTGGCCACAACAAAGAAGACTATGAGAATCCTCTTCTCTACGGGATCATCAAGAACGGGATTTTGTGGGCGATGAAACCAAGCCGGTAGGCGCTCGAGACCGGGTTCCTGAAGAAGCGCGGATCGCGACAGAGTAAAGCGATTCTCCGGTATACTTAAGAGGAACAGACATTCCTTGTCGCTTTCGTTCGTGCATATGTCGTACTCCTCGACTGCCTATGTTCCGGTTTCTGTCCGGTCTGCCACGCGGGGCCGAACGTGGCGCCTTGCCGGATATGTTTACTTCACCTTTATCTGCTATGTTTCCATAGGCTTGCCTCTGGCGGTTCTGCCTCCGTTCGTGCACCTGCGCATGGGCTACAGCGCGGTGCTTGCGGGGCTGGCCATCAGCATCCAGTACATTGCCACGCTGCTGAGCCGGCCCTGGGCCGGACGCATCTCTGACCACATGGGGGCCAAGGTCTCGGTGATGTGGGGAATGGCCGGCTGCACTGCGAGTGGCGCATTGCTGATGGGCGCGGCGGCTCTGCATCGAGTGCACTGGCTCAGTTTCACCGTTCTGATCGTGAGCCGGCTTGCGCTGGGAGTTGGCGAGAGTCTTGGATCGACAGGATCGACGCTGTGGGGTATTACCAGCGCAGGTCAGGAACACACAGCAAAGGTGATCGGCCTGAACGGCATCAGCACCTACGGCGGTATGGCGCTGGCCGCGCCGCTGGGAGTGATTCTGGATCAGCAGTGGGGTCTGGGGTCCATCGGCCTGCTGACGATTCTGATCGGCGCCGTGAGCTTTGTGATTGCGTGGCGCAAGGAACCGGTGGCTGTGGAACCAGGCGAGCACATGCCGTTCGCTCACGTGCTGGGACGCGTCGCTCCGCACGGCATAGGACTCGCGCTGGGGGGCGTTGGCTACAGCGTACTGGCCACGTTCGTCACACTGTTTTATGTCAGCCGTCATTGGAACGGCGCGGCGCTTTGCCTCACGGCATTCGGCATCGGGTTCATCGCCGTGCGCCTGCTGTTCATTAAGACCATCAGCCGCTTCGGCGGTTTTCCTGTGGCCATTGCCTCACTACTGACCGAAGCCGTGGGGATGATTCTGCTGTGGCAGTCCGCGACGCCATGGATGGCAATGGCAGGCGCGGCGGTGGGCGGGTTAGGACTGTCGCTCATTTTTCCCGCGATCGGCGTGGAAGCTGTCAAGCGTGTTCCGGAGTTTAATCGCGGTACGGCGCTCGCCGTGTATACCGCATTCTCCGACGTGTCGTTCTTTCTGGTCGGCCCTATCGCCGGCGAAATTATCGGTCTCTTTGGCTATGCCAGCGTGTTCCTGTTCGCGCTGATGAGCGTGATGGCGGCACTGGGGATCGTGGTGGTGCTGAAGGCCGCCAGGAATCGGCAGCCAGCAGCCGGATTAGCCGGTAGCCCAGCAGCCGATTAGCCGGTAGCCGTCCTCAAACAGCAGACAGCGGCGGTGGGCCTTCATGGCCTGACCTATTTGTTTTCTCGAAAAATGAAACCCTCGATATTTTGGGGTTAAGTGCCTTAAATTCAGTGACTTATACCCTCGATGACTTGCTCTAAGCCCATGAAAGCAAAGGAGTTAAGATGCAAAATACCTGCAATCAATGACTTAGAGCTGCTTTTTGGGGTTATGCGCCGGTTTCGGCGGCAAACTCTCCGCGTAAAAAAAGGATGGCGGCCGCAGAGACCGCAGCTCGCGAAAGCCTGCCTCTGGACCGCCCGGTCCTTTGAAAGGAGATTCTCTTCTTTTTTGACTATGAAACAAGGATAGCGATTTCGGAGAAATAATCGGCAAACTTCGGAAGTTTTTTGTGGTTGCGTTTTCAATCGGTTAGCGAGGATTTTCTGAGAGCGAGCCTTGACAAAGAAAAGTGCGGGAGACCGACCAAGGATCAGAGAGCCGATCATTCACCGGTTCGAGCAGCCCGAGTCAGCGGGTGGCTGCGGTTTCCTGAGTCTGCTCAATCGCAACGAAGCGGCGAGTGCGTCGGGCGGCGATTGCGATCACGGCAATGGCAAGGACCATAAAGATCACATGGCTGGCGAGGGCGATCGCTTTGGGGCAGGGAACAACCGGGCCCTGCATGAAGGCGTGCACACCGTACAGGAGTGCGCCGCCAGCGCCGACGCTGAATGTATGCAAAGCAGTCCATCCCTCGCAGCGAGAGAACAAGCCTATCCCGACGAGAAAGACCAGATCGATAGCTAGCATGAAGACGGGGGCGGCCCAGTTCCATTTCCATAGAATCGGCGAGAGCATAATGGCTGCGCCGAGAAGGAATGCAGCGATGCCCATGACCCAGGGCGAAGGAACAGGGCTGGGATTGCGGCTGGGAGAGGACTGGTTTCGAGAAGCGGGGGGAATGAGGAAGGCAGCAGCGGCGAAGACGACGACGAGCAGAGCAGACACGATGAACTGCGTGTGGGTGGCGCGGAACGGGTCGTGATGGAAGGTGTAGGCGGTACTGGCGAAGATGCCGCCGGCGAAGAGGACGGCGGCGACGGAGAGGCCAAAGTTGCCCAGCCAGGGCGTGCGGGCGGACGACTGATAGGAGCCGGCGGGCGGGGGAAAGAGGCCTTCGGCGAGTGCGATGGAGACACCGATGCTCCAGAAGGCGTGGACGTTGAGCATGAAGAGGGTCC
>CAZVYV010000315.1:0-4119 GCA_964630985.1 uncultured Occallatibacter sp. | reverse complement strand
GGAAGGAGTGAAGGGGGGAACGAAGTGAAACAAGTGTAAGGGAGTGAGGTAGTTAAGGAGCGAAAGTGCATGAGTTGCAAAAGAGCTGATTACGCATTGATTCCAAACGAGTTGTTGGTCTGAAAGTCCCCGTTATTCGACGCATTTTGGCTACCTCGCCGAGACCGTTTTGTTGATTCTAAAAGAGTTAAATGGCGAACGTTCGGCGAAAAGGCCCAATTTTTTTTATTTAGTTATTTTTGGCCTTTCTAGAGTCGGATCAACTGTGGCGCGCGAGCTTGCCGGGAGGCTCTGACTGGTCCTGGACGGCAATGGTCTGAGTGCCACGGGAAATCCTCATTCATCTTCGAGGATAGCGACTTGGGCGATTTAATCGGCAAACCTGGGGAATTTATTTGCGACGGCGCAGTAGATGGAGGGGAAAGAAGTTAGTCGGGGTGCGGAGCCGTCGCGGGGGAGGCTAGACGCTTGACACACTACTCGGCGGAGTCAAGGGCGGAGTGGATTTTGGCCGAGAGCAGGTGAGGGCGGCAGCGGCGGCGACGATGAGGATGGGAAACAACTGCACGGTGTAGCGAGGCTCAGGATTCTCCATGGCGCCGAGGAGTATGAAACGCAGGATGATGTATGAGCCGAGCATCCGCGGCAAGGGAACGCGGCGTCGAATGAATCCCCAGGCGGCAGCGGCGACGTAGAAGAGATTGAGGAGACCGAGGAAGATGGCCAGGGCGGATTGGGCGGGATGCTCGCTCCAGCGCCACCAGAAGACGTCGAGCCCAAATTCGAGCGTTCGCGGACGGAGCAGCATGTCGGTGTCGCGGAGCAAGGGAAGGCCGAAGTAATAACGCATGGGATGGGCCTTGATGTTTACGGCTGCCACGGCAGCAAAGCGATCGATGAGCGAGGGAGTGAGTGAGAAATCGCGGTCGTACTCGGCAAGAAGTTGAAGCCCGTACGCGCGCTGCTGGGGCGAATCGAAAGCGCGCTGGGGAATGTCAACGGGATCGACGAAGTTGCCAGGAAATTGCCAGCAGACGACGGCAGTGTCGGCGAAATCGATGGTCCATGTGCGCAGCCAGCGGCGTGCGCCAGCAATGGAGAGCTCGCCGGGGTCGGCGTAGCGCGGCGCCAGCGGCTGAAAGATGTGAAATACCTCCCAGTTGCGGACGGTCCACGGAACGATAGGCAGCAACGCGACGATTGAAAAGATTGACGTGACAGCGAGACTGCGGCGAAAGGCAATACGCGCTGGTTGTGCCCCGACGCGGTTGCGCAGCGTATAGAAAAGAAGCCCGAGAGCAATGGCCGCGAAGAGGAAGATGCCGTCGGGACGGAGCAATGTGCCGAGAGCCGCCGCGCAACCCGCCAGGATCAATGCGGGGAGGTCGCGCGCGCCCGTGGCCTCAGCGGCGATAACGCGGCCAGCTGCGTAGATTCCGAGAGAGATTGCGAAGACCGAGAAGCACTCGGTCATGGCGATGGCCGAATAGACCGCGGTGAACGGACAGAGCATGGCCAGGGCGAGCGTGTATTCTGCCGCGCGATCGGACAAGTGGCGGCGCGCGAACGCCGCGAGCAGCAAACCGGAGACGAGATCGACAGCGGTCTGAAAGAGAAAGACAGCTGTGAACCAGGTGTTCGGCCAGAAGCGCGCGAAAAGAGACTCGAACGTGGCAAGAAAGATGGGATAACCGGGAAGGCGATAGGTTGAAGGGCCCATGTCGTCGCCGGTTCCCGTGCCGTAGACGCCGAAATGGAAGAGATTGTGGCCCATCTGGAGATAGTCGAACGTGTCGTCGTCGACGGGGCGCGGAAAGTAGACAAAAGCGAGGCGCAGAATTAGCCCCGCAGCGAGCCATAGAAACCAGCGGCGTGGAAATCGAAACCGCAAGCGCGGTGACTGGTCAAGGAGGGGCATCTATTGAGGAGGATAAACGGCGGGGCGCCGGCATCAGGGGTCAATAGGTGACGGAAACGGTAATCGTGTCGGTGTAACTCCCCGGTTTGACATATTGTGCCGCGGGGATTTGGCCGTAGACCGTGATCCCCTGAGCAGACCCGCTGCCCGTTCCGCTCACCCAGTTGGTGCCAGACGTGTTGCCCCAATTGGTGGAGTGACCGGAGTTGCTAAAAAGACCGTAATTCAGCAAAGCCGAGCCGTTCTGCATTTGCCGGGTGGTCACGGTGGCGCCTGTTGCCAGCCCGGCGCTGAGGCCGACCGTGTACGCGGTGCCGCTGGTGCAAGTGACGGAGACGGTGGATGTGGAGCTATTGACAGCGCCCGTGTAGTTGCCAAAGGCGAGATTGGTGGCCGAAACGGTGCAGTCTTTCACGATCGTCGCAGTGACGCTGAACTGCGCTGTAGCGGTGGTGATGCCAGTGCCGGAAATGGAAGCGGTGATGGTATCGGTGTATGCCTGCAACGCGCCTGTCTCTCCTGCTGGAATCTGAGCATAGATGGTGTAGACCTGAGCGCTTCCGTTGCCGGTGCCTGCTACCCACCCGGTACTGGAGGAGTTGCCCCAGTTGGTGGTGCGCGCGGAATTACTGAACAGCTTATAACCGAGCAAGGCCGAGCCATTTTGCATCGAGCGAGTTGTGATGGTGGCGCCACTCGCCAAGCCGGCGTTGAGCGCGATGTCATATGCCTGGCCGTTGGTGCAGGTGACCGTCACCGTCCCGGTAATATCGACGACCGAGCCGAAGTAGCTGCCGAATGCGATGCCCGATGCGAAGGCCGAGCAGGAATTTGCGGCCGAGGCCCGTGCGACAAACAAGAGCAACAACAGCGCAGCGAAAGTGAGTCTTCGTATCATGGCTTTTTCTCCAGGCAACGAAGCGGTCCAATCGAGGGAATTTCGCCGGTTACCGGGGAATAGTCGAAGGCGACAGAGCAGCGATGCCCGTCGGGAAACTCGATGGCGAGTTGATTGTGGAGGCTCAGATCCTCAACGTAGGCGTCTCCGTCGTAGCCGACCGGGACGACGACACTGGTGGCCAGCAGGGTTGCGGTACTGCCCAGCGGCACCGCTGCGCCGGTTTCATCGACCAAGCGGAGCAATGCGCCGTGGCTGAATTTGATCGGGAACTTAAGCACAACGCCGGAACGATCCTGAGGCCGCACCTGGCGTGAAGCGACGTCGATGGTGACGTCGGGCGGAATATCGGTGGGAGCAATCGAGATTTGGTTCAGGTCAAATGCGCGCATGTCAGGCACCAGCAGACGCCCGGAGGTATTTGTGCTGCCGACGTCGCGATTCTCCTGCAAAACGTGCACGTGGGCCATGGGACCGGTGTCGACCACGGCGAAGCTATCGTAAATGGTGTTGGAAGGGAACAGCTCGCCATCGACGAAAGAGAATGCGCCTTGAGTTTCCAGACGCAGAGTCGTGACACCGCTGTCGCTGTCGATTCCGGCCGTGAACAAGCCGACGGGCGACTTGTATTGTCCCTGGGCGAATACATGTGTTGAATCGCCGCCAGAGATGTAGGCCTGGTAGCCCCACTCTCCGACGATTGGCGCGGGCTGTTGCACGTCAATCTGTGCGGAACCGTTCGAACCTCCGCCGGCAGTGACGGAATTGCGCTTGCCAAATGGAATCGTCAGACCAATCTGCAGGCCGCTGCTGCCTTTATTCACAAGATCGCGAAATTCTGTGGCGTAGAGAAAGACGTGGTGGATCTGGAGCGAATAGTTTGCGGAAACGATCTGCGAGTGTTGCGCTGGCGTAACGTTTTGCTGGATCGAAACGGGAGAGGCGTCCATGTTTACCGCGGCGTAGGCCAAACCACCGGAGCCGAATCGCTTAAGAGACAAACCTGTGAAGGCGCTGAGTTGCTTGCGCGGGACGCCGTCTCCGTTTTCAGAAGCCACATCGCGGTAGTTGCGATCGGCCATGATCGCAGATGCGCCCAGGCTGAAGATCCGGCCGATGCGCTGAGCCCCGGCGGAAAACTGCACACCTGGCTGGCCGGAGCCTAAGCTGGGCGCTACAGCGAAGTTAACCACGCCGAGATTGCCGATTTGCGCCACCCCGCCGAGGCCCGCCATGAACGCATCCTGTGTGCCTTCAATGCTGCTTTCGATGGTGAACTTCTGCGAGAGACCGCGCCGATAGA
>CAZVYV010000314.1:0-4133 GCA_964630985.1 uncultured Occallatibacter sp. | reverse complement strand
TTCCATCGATCGGCCTGATCGTCGCTGGCGACGTTGTGTACAACCAATGCCGCATTTACGTCGGCGACACCACCCCCGAGAGCCGAAAGAATTGGATCGAGGCGCTGGATCGGTTAGCGGCGCTGAACCCGGCGATTGTTGTCGCCGGTCACAAGAAGACTGGCGCGCCAGATTCCCCCTCGACGATTCAGGAAACCAAGCGCTATCTGCAGGACTTCGACCGGTTGCAGAAAATTGCCACGTCAGACGAGGAGCTCTTCGATCAAATGACGAAGCTCTACCCAGATTGGGTGGCCAATCAGTCGTGGTTGATGTTCGGGTTCCCGCAGCCATAGCCGGTATTCAACAGGGGTTGACCGTCCTTGCGCGCATTTAGGAGCAAGAGCTGGCACGTATTCAGGAAAACAGAATTCGACTTCAAAGAGGAGAACAAAATGACGACAAGAGGAAAAATCCTGGTACTAGTCTCGAGCGGATACGGCTTACCGTTGAAAAATGGCGGGTGTTATCGCGGCGCTGGCTATTACCTGAACGAGTTGACGGTTCCAGTCCGCGCCCTCATGCAAGAAGGCTACGAGATCACTTTCTCCAACCCCAACGGCAACACGCCGCAACTGGATCTCCATTCCGCTGTCCCCGATTTCTTCGGCGGAGATGAGGCCAGGCTCCAGGACTATTTCAAATTCCGCGATAGCCTGACTGGCCTCAGAAATCCAACTCGCATCTCGGATGTCGTTGCATCGGGCCTGGATCAATACGACGCTGTTTTCGTCCCCGGCGGCCATGGCCCGATGATCGATCTTCTCGATGATCCCGACGCGGGCATTGTGATGAGACATTTCCATGAAACATCGAAGCCTACTGCGGTGCTCTGCCATGGCCCGATTTCACTGCTCTCCGCGCTTCCCGATTCGAGGGAGTTTGTGGCCGCGCTGGCGGCGGGCGATGTCGACGGAGCACACGCAAAGGCTCAAGGCTGGATCTACTCCGGATATAGGATGACTATCTTTTCGACGGCGGAAGAGCAGCAGCGCGAGCCGCTTGAGATTCGTGGTAAGGTTCTCTTCTACCCGGACTTCGCCTTGCGTACCGCGGGCGGTGAAGTAAGCGTGGTCGCTCCATGGGGGAGCTACGCTCTTCAAGATCGCGAGTTGATCTCAGGTCAGAACCCGTTCTCGGATCAAGCGCTTCTGAAACTTCTTCTACCGGCCCTCGAAGAGAAGAAGAAGTCCGCTTCGGCGGCATAAGAACCGGGAACGCCCAGCAATTACACGATCATGTCGCCATGCTTGGCGTCAATCGTAGTGCAAGGGAAGGAATTGACGATGAATCTCGTGGCATATCGCACCATTCAAATCGATGGCCTGTCGATTTTCTACCGGGAAGCTGGTGCGAAGAATGCCGAGACGCTTCTGCTGCTGCACGGACTTCCATCGTCGTCACGTATGTTCGAACCGCTTTTCGCTCGGCTATCGGACCGCTACCATCTGATTGCGCCGGATTATCCCGGCTTCGGACACAGTGACTGGCCGGACCCGAAGAAGTTCGCGTACACGTTCGATCGATATGCCGAAATAATGAGTCGTTTTACTGAGGAGCTCGGGCTCTCGCGCTACACGCTCTATATGCAGGACTACGGAGGCCCCGTCGGCTTTCGCATGGCTCTCGCTCATCCAGAGCGAGTTGAGGCGCTGATCGTGCAAGATGCCGTCGCTCACAACACAGGCCTCGGAGAGAACTGGAAAACACGCCGGGCCTTCTGGGCTGATCGCGCCGCTAATGAGAGCGCGTTGCGCACTAATCTCTTGTCGCTCGAGGCCGCGCGCGCGCGACATGTCGGAAACGATCCTGACGTGGAGCGTCACGATCCCGACCTTTGGACCGACGAGTTTTATTTTCTCAATCGGCCCGGCGAGGGCGAGATTCAAAGCGATTTGTTCTACGACTATCGAAACAATGTGGTTGCGTATCCGAAATGGCAAGCGTGGATGCGCGAGAACCAACCGCGGCTGCTCGTGATCTGGGGCAAGTACGAATTATCGTTTGATTCGAGCGAGCCTGAAAGCTATCGCAAGGATGTTCCGAACGCCAAAGTGCAAATCGTCGACGGTGGGCACTTCGCGCTCGACACGGCCGCCGATGAAATTGCTGCCTTGGTGAAAGGTTTTATGGGGTAGCCCCCGAGGTGAAGGATATCCGTGCGAGTCGCAGACGATACCAAAGTATCGCCCGACACCATTGTCCAATTGTTTTGCCTTTACTCGTCAGGCCTAATCGGCAGCATGACAACGAAAGTGTCGGAACAATCGAACGAGCACTCTTTTTTGGAATAGGAGTCGTGAATGAGCGTACAAGTCGATCAGAAAAGCTATGAGATGCCCCCGCGGGAGGGAATCAGCATCGCTTGTTTTCTCACCGTCGCCGATATCAAGCGTTCGGCTCACTACTATGAGAAGGTCTTCGGCGGTCACATTCTGAGCCTGGGTGACGGCAACGCGCCTGGGTACCTTCAGCTTGAGAATATTTGGATGATTCTGAACGTCGGCGGCGGGCCGACCCCCGACAAGCCGACGGTTACGCTCAGCGTCCCCGATCCGAACCACATCAACAGCTTTATGAATTTCCGCGTCGCGGATATTCAGGCGTGCTATGAATTATGGAAAAGTCGAGGAGCCGAGTTCATCACGCCGCCGATTCCCAAGTACGGCGAGATTCGCTGCTACATCCGCGATCCTGACGGCTATATTATCGAGGTCGGACAGAGCACAGACGTCGTATACGGTTAACGCTTGGTCCGCATGGGGTGGGGATTCTAGTCCTTGACGGTTGATGGCAGGGTGGTCGAAAGGCGACGGTAACTCGGGGTGCCTGTTTACGATTGCGAGGGTTGCCATCGACCAGGTGCAAATCGGATTCCGCCAACAGCACCCCGTTTCTTCTCCCTCTGCTTGGGCTTCGAGAAAGGCAGCAAATGGGACTCGTGCGGACGCTGATTGATTGTGACAGGAAGTACGCCAAACCCGCACTCCCGCAGAACTTGAGAGAGCTGTACGACGGGGATCTGCGCTTTCGCAGATCATCTGCTGCGCGCCCGTTTGTCATTGCGAATTTTGTTTCCACTCTTGACGGGGTCGTCAGCTACGAGATTAAGGGGAAGTCCAGTGGCTCAACCATCAGCGGTTCTGATCCTGCGGACCGGTTCATCATGGGCCTGTTACGGGCCTCCGCGGATGCCATCATAGTCGGCTCCGGAACCCTGCGCGACGTGAGCGCGAAGAGCCTTTGGACTCCTGAATACGTCTACCCGAATGCCAAGCATCTGTATGAGGAATACCGAGTCGACGCTCAGCATAAACCAAAATATCCCCTGCTCGTGATCGTCAGCGGCAGCGGCCAACTGGAGTTGGAGAGAGCGATTTTCCAAACACCGGCGATGCGTACCGTGATTGTCACAACCGCGACTGGCAGAGATGAACTCACGCGCCGAGGCGCTGCGACACTACGCTCCGTTGAGATACATGCGTTGAATTCGCGTAGTGGCAGCATCGCTCCGGGGGCGATCCTGCAGTTGCTGCAGTCGCAGTTCGAAGTAAAGACGCTTCTCCACGAGGGCGGCCCTACGCTGTTCGGACAATTCCTGGCTGCAGAAGTTGTGGACGAGCTCTTTCTGACGCTATCGCCGCAAATCGCAGGCCGTAAGGGCGACGCCACTCGACCGGCTATCGTGGAAGGGGCGGCGTTTCTGCCGAAATCCGCTCCCTGGTTCCAAACGGTCAGCGTCAAGCAAGAGGCCGCGTATCTGTTTCTGCGTTACCGGCGTCGGCGGGGCTGACACTCAGCGAATTTTCGGTCCAGCCCAATCGGCCGCGATCGAATCATCAAAGACGCCCGAAGAGGCGGCCAAGGACGGTAGGTTCGAAATAAAAGGGGGTACACTGACCGCGCCATGAAGCATTTCGACGCCATCATTATCGGGACGGGCCAGGCAGGACCGCCGTTGGCAGCGCGGTTTGCAGATGCGGGCAAAACGGTCGCCATTATCGAGCGCGATAAATTTGGCGGAACATGCGTAAACACGGGATGCACTCCGACAAAGACGCTCGTGGCGAGTGCCTATGCGATCCATGTTGCCC
>CAZVYV010000313.1:2890-4137 GCA_964630985.1 uncultured Occallatibacter sp. | reverse complement strand
GGGGTGCGAACCTTCGGAGTGCATACCTTGTGGGTGCGGACCTTCGGGGTGCGAACCTTGTGGGTACAAATCTCGGCTCGCAATGGATAATACAGGGTGGCTGTCGCCAAGACGGATATTGGTTCTTCCTGCAAAAACTGAAAGGTGACAAGGAACCTATGGTCCATGCTGCATGCCGGTATTTTACAGTGACGGAGGCTCGCAAGCATTGGAGTGAGACCCGCGGCGGCACTCCCCTTGGCGACGAAACATTCGCCATACTGGATTGCCTGGAGGCGCAAGCCAAGGCACGGGGGCTGCTATGACCCGCCCCGACCCCCTGGGCCTTCGCGCGCGACAGCGCGCCCTGGCACGCCGAGCCCGGCGCGACCAGCTGCTCGGCACGGCTATCCTCATGGCGCTCGCGGCCGTTGCCGCGGCGCCGCTGGTCGTTGCGCTCTTGCTCGAATGGGAGGTGGTACAGTGACGTTGACCATGGCGATCGCCCTTTCCAAAATACGTGACATCCACCGCTACGGGCGCGTTGTAGCATACCCACAACATACTGGCGTTGCGAGGTATTTCAGGGAAGCCCCCAACGGCCAGCTATTACCGTTGGAAATGTCCACAGCAACGCTGCGAGCTCTGTGCCGCGCGCATTTGCTTTACACAACATCGGATGATTACTATCCAGGGCGAGTTTTTAGGCTGCTGGAGGATGGTGTATTATGACCAGGTACATCCCCCGCCCCACCAGGATCGGCAATGCCAGCTTCGCCGAGCGCTGCAGGGCCGCGCGGCTGGCAACCGGCCTTTCCCAAGCCGAGCTCGCCGGACGCCTCGGCGTGCGCTCGCAGTCGGTCAGTAATTGGGAGAACGAACGCAGCGTGCCATGGGAACCCGAGGCGACGCTGAAGGCGATCGCAACGTGCCTGAAATGGACGATGCAAGGGATCCCCGTGCCCAGGCCTCCGAGCCCCGCGCCGCGCCGGCGCGTATCCGATTTCATCTAGGAGAGCAACATGCCCCGCAAGGTGCCGACTGACCAGCAGTTTGAAACCGCAGTCATGTGGTTGCAGGGAAACGAGGGAGATGAAGGCGAAGGGATAGCCTGCCGCGCGGTCGCTGATTGGATAGAGCGTTGGCGTACCGACGACATGCTGCGCAAGGCGGCGCGCAAAGGCGGCGTGTCCGTTTCGAAACTCCGCGAAAGGTTGCAAGACAGGGGCAATGCCGACCCAGGAATGGAGAACTGAGTCATGCCTCCG
>CAZVYV010000313.1:0-2790 GCA_964630985.1 uncultured Occallatibacter sp. | reverse complement strand
CGAGGCCATGCGGGACAAGACTTGAACCCCCGCACCAAGCGTGCTAGACGTGTCAAACGGGGCACAATCCCGTGCCCTGGCGTGTAGTGACTGCGGAGTACCGTGGACGGCCGAGCCGCGAGCTCGGGGGAATCGCCGGTGGAGCGCTGCGTCGTACCCAGCGCTCCACTCTTTTGGTGCTCACATGGAGAACAGTCCCGTGCCCTGGACGATCATTGCGATGGCCGCGTTCTGCTGGCTGGGGATATTCCTGGGGTTTAGGCTTGTGGAATGGCTGATCGGATGAACACGCCGAGGAGAACGGGAAGTAGCATGCCGCTCCCTTACAGAATAGTTAATCGGATGAAAACGTGCCCTCACTGCGGAGCCCCGATGCCGTTGCGCGAAGAACGCCTAGGTGTGCGTCTGACGCCGCTCAAGGCACGCATCCTCGACACCATAAAACGTGCCGGCGATACGGGTATTCATTCCGACGACCTTTACGGTATCGCGTTCCAGGATCGACAGCAGCGATCTATGGAGACGCTCAAATCACATATACACCAGATCAACGACCTACTAGTGCTTACGGATTGGCGGGTTAGACAGATAGATAAAAAATACAGATTGGTGCGAGAATGAACATAATCACGCTCGACGCCGAGACGTTCTACGACAGCAAGGACTATACCCTTCGCAAGATGACGACGGAGGCATATGTCCGCGATCCTCGTTTCGAAGCGCTCGGCTTCGGCGTGCGCGAAGGCGAGCGCACCCGGTGGCTGTGCGGAGCCGACCGACCGCTTGCATTCGAGCTTGAGCATCTCTGTGATTGGTCGAAGACAGCGGTGTTGTGCCATCACGCGCACTTTGATGGCCTGATCCTCTCGCATCACTACGGCATCCGTCCCGCGTTCTGGCTGGACACGCTCAGCATGGCCCGGCTGCTGGTCGGCAACCATCTCCGGCATGGCCTCGAACAGCTGGCTCAGCATTTCCAGCTGCCCGCCAAGAACGTCCCTTACAATCTATTCAACGGCAAACACTGGAATGAGATACCTGCCCACGACCAGCAGGCGATCGCGGCCGGGTGCATGCATGACGTCGATTTGACCTGGGAGATATTCAATCGCCTCCTGCCGGCCATGCCCAAGGAGGAGCTCGCCCTCATAGACCAGACCGTTCGCATGTTCACCGAGCCGTGCCTGATCGGGAACACCGAGAAGCTCGGCAACGTGTGGATGGAGGAGGAACGGGAGAAGGCCGCTGCGCTCGCTGCGCTCGACGTGAGCGGCGCCGAACTCCGGTCCAACGAGAGCTTCGCCGCGTTACTCTGGGAGGAGGGCATCGAGCCCGGGGTGAAGCTCAACGACAAAGGGGAGGAGATTCATGCTTTCGCGAAGACAGATACGTTCATGCGCGACCTGCAAGAGAATGGAACGCCGCGGGTGCAAGCTCTTGTCGCGGCTCGCCTGGGCGAGCGTAGCAACATTATCCAGTCCAGAGCTGGGCGCCTTGGTTGGATGTCCACTCGGGGGAGCATGTGCGTTTATCTCTCCTACTGTGCCGCGCACACCACCCGGTTCGGAGGCGGGGACAAGACCAATTTTCAGAACTTCCCGAGGGACAGCGAGCTAGGTGAAGCCATCGAGGCGCCACCGGGGCATGTGTGCGTCGTGCGGGACGCTTCGCAGATCGAGTGTCGCATCCTCAACATGGTCGCGGGACAGCACGATGTCGTCGAGCGCTTCAAGAACAAGGAGGATCCCTACATCGCGATCGCCTCGCAGTTCTATGGCTTCGCCGTCACCAAGGCCAACGAGAAAGAACGGGGCACCGGCAAGCAGCTGGAGCTCTCTTGCGGCTATGGTGCAGGGGCCGACACCATCAAGGCCACAGCTGCCAAGGGCACCTATGGTCCGCCGGTGCAGATCACGCTCGACGATGCCGTGCGGGCACGCGACCTGTACCGGCGCACGCACCCGGCAGTCACGGAATTATGGTCCGAGGCTGGCCATGTGCTCAAGCTGCTGATGAATGGTGCCGAGACGACGTGGCGTGGGGTGATGGGGATACGCGACCATTGCATCTACCTGCCCAACGGTGCGCCTTTGATCTACGATACGCTGGAGTGGCACACCCCGTCCGAGAACGAGCTGGAGTATGCGTTGGAGACCGGCAAGGATTGGCAGGCGTCGAAGGGCTGGCGCCTGAAGACCCGAGACGGCTGGGTCAAGATGTACGGCGCCAAACTGGTTGAGAACGTGGTGCAGGCTCTTGCGCGCGTGCACACGACGCAGGCATGGTTGCGCTGCGCCGCGGCCGGTATCCACATCGTGTCGATGGAGCACGACAAGCTGATTGCGGTATGCCGGGAGGACGAGGCGCAGCACGTCTACGACTGCATGGGCGTCGAGATGGCGCGCGTACCGGACTGGCTGCCCGGCATCCCGCTCGATAGCGAGGGCTTTATCTCAAGGACATTCAAGAAGGAGCGCGCATGAACGACACCCCCGGAGCTGCCATCCGCCCTGCGATTCCTCTCAGCCAGCGGGAACTGGAGGAGGAAGACGCGACTGTCACGCAGCAGGAACAGCTGCAGGGGCTTCCTGATCGGCAGCCGCACCGCGGTCCTTCCGGCGGGAAGCGCCGGCCCCGAACCATCGCTCCGGCGCCCAAGGACAAGCTGACGCCCGATCGACACCGGGTGCAGCCTTCCGATATGCTCAGCGTGGACGAGGCGGTGGAGCTGGCCCGTCTCCTGGTCGACCATCCCGTGCTCTGCAAGGTGTTGGGGGTTGAGCTGTGAAA
>CAZVYV010000312.1:0-4143 GCA_964630985.1 uncultured Occallatibacter sp. | reverse complement strand
TCGCGCAGGCGGCGGTTGAGCGTGAGGTTGACGTGGTCAAGAAACAGAGCACGATTAGGCAAGCCTGTCAGCACGTCGTGCATGGCGTCGTGTTCCAGCTTCTTTTCCGTCTCTTTGTGCTCGCCGATATCGCGGAATGTGAAGACGTAGCCGAGCCTGGCGCTGTCAACGAGCAGTGGAGCAATCTGCAGGCTCACGTCCACCAGCTCGCCGGCCTTGTTGCTGCGCACCGTTTCGGCCATTGCAAAGCCATGGTCGTCGACGGCCTTGAGCAGCGACGCATTCTCGTTGAGGCGAGTCTCAGGCACAATCAGATCGCGCAGGCTCCCGCCGCTTGCCTCCTCCGCGTTGTAACCGAACATGCGCGTAAAGGCAGGATTGGCATAGAGCACATGATTCTGGTGCTCGATGGCGACGCCCTCGGGAAGGCTCGCCAGCACGTCTTCCATCAGCCGCGATCGTGGAGCGCGTTCACGCTCGCTGGGATGGGCCACAATGACGGCTTCGCGCAACTCGGGATGGAGAATGCAGTAGGTGCCTTCAACGGGTATGAGACGGCCGTTCTTATCGGGAAGTGTGGCATGGAACGGGCTGCTGTGCTCCGTACCCGTCAAAAGTGTTTGCGGCTCTGCTGTGCCGGGAAATAGCCCCCAAAGAACTTCTTCGACCTGGCGTGGGCTCCACTCCCCTTCGGTCAGGCCAAGCGTACGGCGTGCTTCTGCGTTGGCGAAGATGATTTTTCCTTCGCGTTCGAGAAACACAAGAACGGGCAGGCCATCCAGGACCTCGCGCTGCGCACCCGGGTTCGCGCTTTCGGATAGATTCAATCCAGGGGCTTCCTTTGACTTTGCCGGACCCGTCTGCAGTGGCTTGCCTTCGGGCAATGAGCCGGTGCCTGACGGAGATTTCGCCATAGATTAAATCCTATAAAGCCAATGATTTGGCCGCCATCCCCAAAATCGGTCAAGGGGTGTAACCAAAGTCCATCGCTGTGCACAGTTTGCGCCGCGTTCCGCGTTGCGATTCCTTTATCACAATAGCGAGCGAAAACACCGAAGACACGACTCCTCAGCGCAAACGATAAGAGAACCGATACGAGAGAACGGCTGGCAAGATAGAAACGACTACAAGCGCGACTAGGGAAGCTCCACCAATTCCATCTGCCCGTCGCGCCGGCGATGGAGCACAAATGTGTCCCCGGCGACTGTGCGGAAGATGAGCAGATCGCGGTCGCGAAACTCGGTCTCCTTGACCGCTTCCTCGATGGTCATCGGCTTGAGCGCGATGGCTTCGCCGCTCTTGACGATGTGCGGCTCAACAACCGTGTTCTGGGTAGGAAAAGAGTGGACCGCGATGGACGTCCGCGCTTTCTTCGCGAGACGCGCCGATCCCGATTCAGCGCCATCGCCATCCGGCTCGAGAGCTCGTGACTTGGGACGGGTAACCGGAGGAGCCGTGAGCACCTTCTCGCCTTTGGGCAAGCGCTTCGACTCAAGACGGCGATCGCGGAAGCGGCTGGCCTGGTTCTCCGCGTGTTCAATGGCTTCGCGGAGCGCCGCGATTTGCGTATCAGCTTTGCCCGTGGCAGCAAACCGCTGCAGTCGCGCCTGCACGGTCACTTCGACAATGTGAATGTGCCGCTGGCTGGTAAAGGTGACGCTGGCACGCGCCGTTCGGCCCAGAATGCGGCTCATGCGTTCCAGTCCCTCCTCGGCCTGCTCGCGCAACGCCCTGGAGATTCTTCCTTTTCTGGCGGTCATTGCCACGTCCATGGTCGCCCTCCGCTTGGAATCTTCCAGCCGGCGCCGGAATCCGGCAAATCGGCATTTGTGGAGCACAGTATATGCCGAAGCAGCCCCCGGCTTCTACCAGTTGGCTTCTAACTTTTCAGCATTCATTCTTGCGACCGCGTCTCTACAGTCACTTCAGAAAACCGCGCCGGCTAAAGAACACGCAGGACAGCAGCGTTCGAGAGTTCCACCCACCCGGCTAGAAGCTAGTAGCTGGCAGCTTGATGCTGCTCTTCAGATCTCCCAGCGCAGCAGGACGGTGCCCACTGTAAAGCCCGCGCCTACGGCGGCCAGCAACACCAGATCGCCCTTCTTGAGCTTGCCTTCCTCGACGGCAGTCTCCATGGCGAGCGGAATTGTTCCGGACGAAGTATTGCCATATTTTTCGATATTGATGATCACGCGTCCCGGATCCATCCCCAGCCGATCCGCAGTGGCCGTAATGATTCGCTTGTTGGCTTGGTGAGGAATAAAGCAGCCCAAGTCCTTGCCGGTGATACCGTTCCGTTCCAAAAGCTTGAGCGTGGCTTCGGCCATTTTGCGCACCGCGAATTTATAGACTGCCGGGCCGTCCTGGTGGATGAAGTGCATTTTCTTGTCCACAGTCTCGTGTGTGGAGGGATTCAAACTCCCACCGCCCGGCATGTTCAGGCTGACACCGCCTGATCCATCGATCTCGTTCAAATAGTCGATGAATCCGATCTCGCCGTCCTCGGCCGGCTCAACGAGCACCGCTCCGCCCCCATCGCCAAAAAGAACGCATGTGGTTCGGTCAGTGTAGTCGGTCATACGCGTGTTGGCGTCCGCTCCGCAAACCAAAACCTTGCTGTGCGCGCCGCTCTCGACCATCTTGACACCCGCCTGCAGCGCATACGTAAATCCCGAGCAGCCGCCGGAGACGTCGAAGCCCCATGCGCCCTTAGCACCGATCTTGTTTTGCACCAGGCATGCAGTTGAGGGATACATCATGTCGGGTGTGACCGTGCCGACGAGGATCACTTCCACCTCGCTCGGCTGGATGCCACGAGCCGCAAGACATTTCTTTGCGGCCTCAGTACAGATGTCGCTCAGGCCGAGACCCTTGGCCAGCACATGACGCTCGCGGATGCCCGTGCGCTCCATGATCCACTGATCGCTCGTCTCTACTAACTTTTCAAGGTCTTGATTAGTGATCACATCGGGAGGGACGTAGGTTCCGAGGGCCGTGATTTTGGCGCGCCGGCCCACGACGGGGCGAACGGTAAGGCTCAAAGCATTTCTCCTTGCGGCGCAAACACCGGTGGGGAGCCGGTACGCCGCCAAAAACATGAGGAAAGCGCAAAAATGTACCGGGTAACCTACTGCACACGTACTAGCCCGTTACCGTTGCTTCCTTCCGGACCTGGCGGGGTTGGCGGGATTACGTCGCGTAGGACCCGGCACTGATAGATTTTATCACTCGGCACGATGCCAATGCAGAAAGCAAAAGCCCATCCAAATCGGATGGGCCTTTGCTGCGGAGACGCGATAAAGAATCAGGCCAGATCGAAGCGATCGAGGTTCATCACTTTGGTCCACGCGGCCACGAAGGCCTCAACAAACGCCTTTTCGGCGTCGCTGCTGGCATAGACTTCAGCGAGCGCGCGGAGCTGCGAGTTGGAGCCGAAGACGAGATCGACAATGGTTCCAGTCCACTTAATCTCGCCGGTTTTTCGGTCGCGTCCTTCGAGGACCCCTTCCGACTTGGCAGACTTCTGCCACTTGGTGTTCATGTCGAGAAGATTGACGAAGAAGTCGTTCGTCAGACTGCCGGGCCGCTTGGTAAAGACGCCGTGCGGCGACTGGCCGAAATTCGCGCCCAGAACTCTCATGCCACCGAAAAGAACCGTCAGCTCGGGAGCCGTGAGGGTGAGCAGTTGTGCCTTGTCGAGCAACGATTCGGCAGCACAGCTTTCCAGCCCCTTGCGAACGTAATTGCGGAAGCCGTCGGCTCTGAGTTCGAGTACCGCGAACGAAGCTGCATCTGTCTGAGCCTGCGACGCATCGGTGCGGCCCGGCGCAAAACCCACCTTCACGTTGTGGCCGGCCTTCTTCGCGGCCGCGTCAACAGCTGCGCACCCGCCAAGAACGATGAGATCGGCGAGCGAAACTTTCTTGCCGCTCTTTTGCGATCCGTTGAATTCCTTCTGGGCCGCTTCGAGCTTCGCGAGCACTTTCGTAAGCTCCGCCGGCTGGTTAACCTCCCAATCTTTTTGCGGCGCGAGTCGAATGCGCGCGCCGTTGGGGCCGCCGCGCTTGTCACTGCCACGGAAGCTTGCGGCCGACGCCCACGCGGTTGTCACGAGCTGCGAGATGGTGAGGCCGGAGGCGAGAA
>CAZVYV010000311.1:0-4152 GCA_964630985.1 uncultured Occallatibacter sp. | reverse complement strand
TTTCTCCGGAGCTGGTCACGTCGCCGGGCACGAGGTAGCGGGCGCAGACTTTCATGCTGGCACCTTCGAAAATTCACCACATGCAGGATGCCCCGGGCCAACCTCAGGCGCCCACGTCGTCGGGAAATAAATCACAGGCGGCTGATTATCGTTCGGGTATGGAACAACAATCGGCGGAAAGCGGCGACACAAACCTACGTCCCAATGAAAACAATCTCCGCATTTTGCGCGAATAGGTTTGCTCATCATACGCTCCATCGACATTCGACGACACGGAGGGGCGGCCTATCGTCGCCCCCAGTGGAAACACAAAGAACCTGCCAGTAGCCCTCGGCATCGTGATGCGGCTCATAAGTGATCGTAATCATGGCTCAATCATCCTCACCAAGAGACGACGGCAGTAACTTCTCGGCCAACATACGCAATTGCCATGGGGCCATATTTGACGCTTTTGCGGCATCGCGCCACTTTCTTCGCGGCGCTCATTGCCGTGTCAATCTTGTCGTGGGTGCCAACCTGATCAGAGGTGATCAGGTCTTCGGCGGTGCGACGAACGATGTATACGTTATAGATGGTCATTTGATTTATCTCCGGTCATTTCGGCCTTGCATCATTGCTAGCAGCGGATGGCGTAGAGCGGGGTTGTCATGACTTGCTTTTCGGCCGCTTGCTGTGAACTGATCCGGTCCGACCTCCGATGCGCCTATGCGGGCGCACCGACGTTTTTCCGTATTTGACAATCGCTTTTGCTCGGTGGCGCTTACGACGGTGGGTATGCTTATTCACCGCGCAATCTCTTGAGAGAGGCCGCCAGCCAATCGCGATTACTGATACCGTCAACGTGAGAATTGTTGACAGCATCCTGCACGGTCTTGACGGCCTGGGTGCTGGCGTCCAGATCGAGCCCGAGGCCGTTATCGGTCCAAGCGTTGTAAGCCGCTTCCACGATAGCATCGCGACGTTTTTTATAATCGAATTTCACTGTTCCATCCTCTTCACGTTGATTGTACGCAGCATCCTCGGCTATTTCATACCTCAAACGGGCATCTGCCGTGCTCTCGTGGTAGGCAAGATCGATTGTTGTCGGATCATAGTTGCAGTCGCGTCCGTGGATCGAGCGAGCCTTGGACACCGCTTTTGAATAGGCCTTAAGCGCTAATTCCACGTCGGATCGGTATTGTGCTATCGGGGTCATTCTACGTACTCCGTCATTTCCTTGCTTTGCGTGCTACCCTGCGCTCGCAATAATCCAGCAATGCATCCCCGCATTCCGGGTGCAGCGTAGCCAAGCATTTTGTGATCTGCTTGCTACTCTCAGATTCGTGCACGCGCATTCGTGGCGCATTTGGCTCTACGCTCGTTCCGCACCAACAACATGTGATCTTTGGTGTGGCAGCCTTCAAGCGAGCAGCGGCGTCAACCTTCTGTTGGTTGTACTGCGCTTCGGGGATTTCAACACCTCCTGGCAAAAACTCCAAGAGCGGGTCGATGAATCCGACCGCGACATTGGCGCGCATCACTGCCTTGCGTCCTTCGATCTGCTCAGGGTCGGTAACGTCAAAATGCTGCGACCACTGGAAAGCATCGATATCGATTGCGGCAGCGAGTTGAGCTTGGCTAAATGTGGTCATCAAACGCTCCATGACCAAACGAGATTTTGCTGATAGGCTTCCCGCAAGAAATGCGCGAAAGCCTTCTGATATCCGCCGAAGTACGCGACGTTCTTCATTTTGACGATCGCGTGAACGTGGGCGAAGAGTTGGGAGGGGGTGAGTTTCATGGCTCAGCAATCCCTGCTGTCGTGACCCGCTTGCTCTCCGAGCAACCGAGCTACATCGTAATAGTACCCCGGAACAACATTCCCTTGATGCATGTAGTCGTCGCACATTGTTCTTCCTGCCATTATCTGATCGATCAGTTCCATTGCTCGGTCCGGGTCGGCGGAATGTCTGTGGATCTTGTGCGCTATGTAGAACCCGACCGTGCAGCCGGCCGGATAACAGTCGGCGGAGGGATCGATAAATCCCTCGCCATTTCCGTATTTTTGATCCAAGCGGAGGTATTCCCTCCGCAGCACATCCAGGGCGGCATCTGCCGATGCCGACCGATCGAAGTCGCGCACAAATTCGATGGTTATGCTCATGGCTCAGGCCTCATTGGTTGAAGGGTGCGCGCAACTGGGGTATTGCGCCGATATCCAAGCATGAGCCTCGTCAGTCATGCGGCCAAAGCGCAGCATGGTGCGTGCAAGGGTTACATCGGCCTTGGTTTTCTTGGCCTTGGCCAAGCCCTCACGGACTTGAGTGAGGGTGCGGAGCGGGATGCCAGCTCGATCGGCATCGGCACGGAGAATTTCGCCAACGTTCTTCATGGCTCAGGCCTCCAAATTCTTGATGCGATTGCCGTCCGGATCGTAAACGACGGCGATATGACGAGAGCGAGCGAAGCGGATTGCCGCATCGCGGCCGTGAAACCATCGGGTGATGATGGCGGAGAAATCGGAGGGCGCCCAATCGACTTTGTACATGGCTCAGGCCTCCAAGCCGCGCACCCGGACCAAAGTTTTGTTCCGTTCGGAAGTCCACACCTCGTGTGGATCTAATTCCGGATGTTCCCCTAGAATCGCCAGCGCATTGCGCCGAGCAGCCCACAGATGATTGCTGGTGCCAATGCTGGCGTTCACCGGCGCTGTTTTGCGCCATTGAATATATGCGTAGAAGCGGTTCATAGCCGCATCATATTCGGCTTCAACGATTTCAGCGATATTATGGAGCATTTGTCGGTTTCCCTTGGTTTGCTGGCTAAAATTTATGCGAGATCCTGGCGTACTAAGCGCTTGCGGGCCGCCCAGGCAGGAAGCCCACCAATCCATGCGCGGACGATCTCATCATCGGTCGCGTCCCACGGACACTTGCCAAGGAGCGCTTCGAATTTTGTCCACTCGGGAGATATCCCGCCATCGACGGGAACGCGCTCTCTGTGAAC
Source organism: uncultured Occallatibacter sp. (assembly GCA_964630985.1). Classification (GTDB taxonomy): domain Bacteria; phylum Acidobacteriota; class Terriglobia; order Terriglobales; family Acidobacteriaceae; genus Telmatobacter. The sequence continues at coordinate 1,167 of CAZVYV010000311.1, read as the reverse complement.
AGTAACGCGCTGGTGGATTGATGCACGATCGCGTGCCAGATAGCCTTGTATACTGATCTTGGCGCCGCCCTGTGGATTGGTTCCGATTCCGTAGGTTCGCCTAGATCGTCGTACGACGAATTCGTCAGCACTCGGGTAGAAGTTCATCGTTCATCCTCCTCAATCTCAACGGCTGCGTCGTACTCTGCCCTATGGGCATCGATTATTTTGTCTCGCTCGGCTATCAGGGCAGCTATTTTTTCCTGAAATTCTTTGCAGGTCGAGAACACCTTTAATCTCATTCTCCTGTGTGCCGCTTCTTCGGCCTTGAGCTGCTCAGAGTTGCGATTCGCGCCGATGTGCAGCGTGTTTCGATTTCCGTTTTCGAAAACCACGGTGCCGATGAGCGAAGCCGATTTGTTGATCATGGCTCAGGCCTCCAAGCGGTTGTCGTAAACGAGGGCCGGGACTAGTTCTCGTGGCGGGCGATCCCCCCATTTGTACGCATCATCCTCGGCTATTTCATATCTCAAACGGGCATCTGCCGTTGCCTGATGATAGGCAAGGTCGATTTCTGTTGGATCATAGTTGCAGTCGCGTCCGTGGATCGATCGAGCCTTGGACACCGCTTTTGAATAGGCCTTAAGCGCTTCGGCTACGTCGGATCGGTATTGTGCTATCGGGGTCATTCTACGTACTCCGTCATCTCCGCGTAATTGCGGAAGCCCCGGGACCGGGCGATTGCGTTCTGTCGGCGGCGGGTTGTGATCCAGAGGGCGCGGATTTCGCGGGATGTCATTTCGGATATCAGCTTCATGGCTCAATCCTCCAAGCGGTTGTCGTAGATCGGCCACCTTTCCTTGATGATCTTGCTAAGCCCGCGCCTTCCAGTCGGATTATCCCAAATGCGCCCATTGTAGGAGATATGGCCAATAATCTTGGTGGTTCCGGCCTTATAGACGTTGACGGGGCGGAACGTAGAGCAGCCTTCGCCGCTCTCGTCGCGAATTTCGCAATAGCACTCGGAAAGCCATTTGAGCGAACCTTGACGCCGTTCGCCGCGGATAGTGGCATAATATTGTTCGGTGGAATCGGTCATCGTTCTAGCCCTTTCGGCTCTTGCTGCGGGCCAACCCGCTGCGACAACTGCAATGTACCGTAAATCTGCCAAATGGCAATAATTATTCC
>CAZVYV010000310.1:2378-4164 GCA_964630985.1 uncultured Occallatibacter sp. | reverse complement strand
TGCCAGTGTCGAAGGTGAACGTCGTATGCACCCGCCCGTCCGCGTGCGGCTTGAACCCCTCGATGTAGGTCCCGCGCATCTTCGACAGCTCGCGGTACTCGATCACCTTCAGATAGAAGTCGTCGCCGGTGCGGTGGGCGAGGCGGACGAGTTCCTTCTTGGCGGTGGTGTCTTTGTCGTGGCCTTCGTCGTCCTGCTCGCGGGACTTGGGGCGCTTGTGGCCGCGGGCGTCCATGTAGCGCTTGAGCTGGTCGGGGGAGTTGGGGTTGAACGCAACCACTCGGCAATACCGCGTAACACGGCGCGTACACGGCTCTCCTGTTGCGGCGTCAATCGCAGGTTCATCGAACTCTCGGGTAACGAGACCATCAAGGTTCTTCGGAGGGTGGATGTAGCCATAGGAGTATGATCCTTTCTTCCCACGTCGCGGCTCCAAGCCCAGCACCTCGGCGGGGACCCGCGCCTGGAGTTCCGCGTCCAGTTCCTGTTGCGCCAAGTCGAACTCGGCGTCGAGCTTCACCCGTTCGGCGTCGTCCACGGGGAGGCCGCGGTCCTCCATCGCCGCCAGGATCGGCCGCACCTCGGCCACCTGCGACACGTACCCGTCCCATATCTGATCCCGCCGCAAGGCTTCGACAAGGAACGTGTACAGCCGCAGGGTGGCGTCCACGTCCACGCAGCCGTAGAACGCCAGGTCCGTCGCCGCCAGGTGCTTCCACGGGAACGGGAACGACACGAACTGCGCCGCGAACTGGAGATGCGCCGGGAGGTCCGGCTGCCAGTGGTGGAACATCTGCAAGGTGTCGTGGATCGGGCCGCGCGGGCGCAGGTCTAGTCCTTCGCGGGCTCCGGCGGCGGCGAGGACTTTGTTGTCGAAGAGCCACACGTGGTGGCCACACTTGACGTTTGGCGATTGGAGGATTCGCTGAGCCACGTGTCGATAAGCGCCTTCCCACGGGAGAGCGATTCCTCCGCCATTATCAATAGAGAACTGGATGAGGCGAATGCGAGTGTCGGTAAATCCATCTCTAGCGTCCTCGTCCAATGACGCAGACTCGAAAGTCTCAATGTCATAGCTGACAATTGCTCCGCTATTTGCACCAACTCGGTCCGCGAAAGATCGAGCCTCGTCAAGGCTAGGATGTAGCGAATATCTGAGCTGTCCATAAGTCTCCTCGTTCTGGGGGTCCACTCCCCACATCCACTCGCGGTCCTTCCCCGCGGCGACGTTCACCGCCCGCTGGAGCACTCGCGCGAACACTCCCTGGTGCGACGCCTTGCCCCGGCGGATATACGCCGGATGCAGGTTCGGTACGACCGGCACACCGCCAAGGTCATGCGACGATGGCAGCACATAGCCCATGAGATGGGACACGCCTCGGGCCTCACCCGCCTCGCCCGTGACCTCGCGCAGGGCCACGCCGCCCAGCGTCATGATGCATCGCGGCTGGAACTCCGCGACCACGTCCACGAGGTTCTTGCGGCAGTGGTTGAGCGCGTGGAACTCCCACGGGGATTTCTCCAGCCAGTTGTTCGGCGGGCGGCAGCGGCACACGTTTGAGACCGCGAACTGTTGCCGCGCCATGCCCATGCGCCGAAACGTGCGCTCGAGGATCGCCCCGGCGGGTGCGAACGGGCGGAAGGGGAGTTGGTCTCGCGCCTCCATCTCGCCGCTGGCCTCGCCCAGCACCAGAACGCGGTTGGCTCCGGTCCCCTCGGGACGGGAGAAGTCGGTGCCTCGGGATTGCAGGGGGCAGCCGTCGCAACTCGGAGGCTTGGTCCTCAC
>CAZVYV010000310.1:0-2278 GCA_964630985.1 uncultured Occallatibacter sp. | reverse complement strand
GGCCACATCTCCACCTGCCCCTCCACGTAGCGCCGCTTGTCCGGCATCCAGTGCGGTCGCGGCAGCCACTCGCCGTGGCCGGTGGTGCGGTCCCATCCCGAAGGCTTGTCCTTGGCGCCGATGTCGCGGATGACGCGGCCTACCGATACATCTTTGTTATTGCGAACCAAGTTAACATGCAATTCGCCGCCCAAGCTATTAGGAACATCCACAATATGACCACAGTCCCCGTTCGCATACACCATGTTCCCTTCGTCGTCGTACTTGTTCGCCAGCAGCATCACATACGCCCCCGGCTTCAGCAGCACCGTCGCTGGCACCTGCTTCCACTCGCCACGCTGCTTGCCCCAGCGGCGATTCGCGAGCACGAACGTTGCGCCGGGGAGGCGGTCGAGGGCCATCCCGTTGTAGCGGTCCACGGCGTCGTTTTTGGTGACGATGGTGGTGCCGTCGTAGTCGATGTCCAGTGCCGAATGCCATTCAAGGCCGGACTGGGACAGCAGCTCCGCGGCACTACCGCCATCGCCGGATCGCGCCAGATTCAGCGCGTCGAGGAACGGGCCAGCACCCTGCCGCCACACCTTCGTCAGCCGCGTCGTCGCGGGGCCGTCGAAGCGCCACCACTCGTCGGACTCGAAGGCCCACCGAGCGCGCACCGGCGGCAGTTGGGCGAAGTCGCCGACCAGCATCAGCCCCAGCGGCGGCGCGGAGGTCGGGGAGAGGAACGTGTTGGCCTCCATCGCAGCGCGGACCATAATCGACAGTTGGTCCCCGTCCATCATCGACACCTCGTCGATCACCAGCCGGCGGTAGTCCTCGCGGATGTCGCGCAGGCGGCGGACCAGGGAGCCGGTGAGGTAGGCGTCGCGGAGGGAGGCGGTGTCGAAGAACTTGAGGGTGGAGTTCAGCGTGACCGTGCCGAGGTTGATGGCCGCGATGCCGGTCGTCGCGCACAGGAGGCCCCACGAGGGATCGCCGATGATGCGTTCGCGGACGGTGTAGGTCTTGCCGCTGCCAGCGACGCCACAGAGGAATTCGCAGGGCACCGTGGCGTCGGCCGCCGCGTCCGCCGCCGTTACTTCCCCTTGTACCGCCTCGGCTCCATCCCCACCCCCCGCAGGCACTCGTTCGCCATCACCTGAAACGCCAGCCGCGTCATTGACTGCATACGCCATGTCGTCATCCTCGTCCATTGGTGCCCCTTGAGTTGCTCGCGCAGCCATTGGCGGCGCTCCTGTAGTATCCGCCGCTCGCGTATGTGGCGGCGCAGCGTGCCGAGGTCGGTGTCGCCCTGTCGGCGGCCCACGCGGCTAAAATCCTTCGTCCTTCCACGTCGCGCCGCAGGACTCGCACTCGATGCGGCCCTCGTGGACGATCAGCACATGGCCGGTCAGGCGGGAACAGCGGCCCTCTCGCTCCTTGGGGCCTTCGACACCATAGGCGCTGCCACGCATTGCTGGCTGCTTGCGATACTTCGTCACCTTCTGCGTATCCATCTCCGTCGCCATAACCATAATCCCTCCTCCGATGTCAAAAGGCGGAACGATTCGCTGGAGATTCCCGTATCCAACTTCCCTCGTTCCGCCCTCTCAGGCCCGCCAGAGCTACCGTCGCGCCTGAAAGTTGTGGCCTACTTGGTGCCGAGGCCGTGCGACGCACGGCCTTCCGCCAGCGAGTAGAATCCGACGATCCGCGGCTGCGCCCGCACCTGCGACTTGCACACCGGGCAGCCCACGATGGGGTCGTGGACGCCGGGCGTTTTCGTCGAAGGGAATCGGTGCATCCCTGCGAGGAACGGCCGCGGGGCCTTGTCGCCGCGCTTCTTCGCCGACTCCTGGCAGGTCTGGCATTCCGCCGACCACGCGGTTTCGATCACCAGTTCCGGTTCGGCGGCCAGCGTCTGCAACAGCAGGTCGATCTGCTGCTTCTGCGTCGCCGCGGCCAGCACCTTCCCGCCCAGCTTCTTGGTCAGCGTGTCCGCCTGGCTGATGCCTTTGCGTTCGTCGATCAGCGTCTTGACCCAGTACTCGGTCAGGGGGACGCCGTCGAAGTGACCCGAGTGGTCGATGACGCTGAATTGGACGTTGGTTGCGAAGAACGGCCGCCCGCCGGCCATCTTGGCGCGGGAGAAGATGGCGTACCGCTGCTGCTGGCCCTTGTCGTCCTTGATGTCCACCTGCTTGGCCTTGGCGCGCCATTTGCCGTCCGGCAGCGGCGGGGGGACCGCGTAGGCGTCGGCGTCCACGTTGGACGTCAGGACTTCCGACGTGAGCCGGGG
>CAZVYV010000309.1:2881-4167 GCA_964630985.1 uncultured Occallatibacter sp. | reverse complement strand
GATGTTTGTCCCCACCGCGGCCCTCATTGGATGTGGTCCTCTTCTGATTGCGGTGTTTACGTCGCGAAAGTTTTTTCATCCCCTCCGCTTGGCTCTCGTATGCACCTATTGCCTCCTGTCGGTATTTCTATTGGTCTTCCAATACCGGCCGAATGGTCCCGACCTTGCCCTCAATGCCGTCCTGTTCACGGTTTACCTCAGTTGTTGTATCCACTTCTGGACGACCTATAAGCGCACTACGACAGGAACACTCATCACTCTTGCGGGTTTCTTTACATGGGCATTCGTATTCGTAGTCGCACCTATTCTCGAATACCTCTATCCCAGTGTGCACGTCGAGAACGAAGTCTGGAACCTGCCCAAATATGTGGTTGCCGTGGGCATGATCCTGCTCCAGCTTGAAAATCAGATCGAGCACAACAAGCACCTCGCTCTTCATGACGAGCTGACTGGCCTGCCCAATCGCAGGCTCTTTGAAGACCGGCTCGACGGCGCCCTGGAGCGTGCACGCCGCTCCGGCGCGCAGGCTGCCCTGCTGCTGGTTGACCTCGATCACTTTAAGCAGGTAAACGATACCGTCGGCCACCACATTGGCGATCTGCTGCTGAAGCGCGTAGGCCAGATATTTAACGCCCGGGTTCGCCGCTCAGACACCGTCGCCCGTACCGGCGGCGATGAGTTCTCCATCATTCTCGAATCGCCCACTTCCCGCGAAATCGCGAACTTGGTTGGCGAATCCCTCATGCACCTTCTTGAAGAGCCATTCGAATTCGAAGGCCATTCGGTTCGCATCGGCGGCAGCGTAGGAATTGCAATTTTCCCTGAAGACGCCTCCGACGCCGCCACTCTCCGCATCGCCGCTGATCGCAGAATGTACGGGGACAAGTACGCCGGCAGAACCGACGAGCCGCAAATCCCCGAGCCGCGCATCCAACCGCGCTCCATCCCCGCTCCAGATCCCGAACGCGAAGCCGCTGCGCGTTAACTGCCGGATATACTTCTTTGCTGCAACTCAAGTCCGGCTGGCAAACTCAATCAGAGGTTGCCTCATAAATTTCGGATCGTCACTGCTTCGGCGACCCAACCGATGGCGCTGCTGCTCCGGCCATCGGCGGAGCATCGCTCGTCCTGGCAGCCGGAGCACTCCCGGCCGCCGGCTGGGTCGCTGGCTCAGCATTCGCCTTCGCCGGAGAATTGGCCGCATTACTCTGCTCTGTTTTCACCAATGGCGCCGGCAGCTTCACCATCGCTACCGCCCCCGGATCGTCCCGCAGCTTCAAATAGAG
>CAZVYV010000309.1:0-2871 GCA_964630985.1 uncultured Occallatibacter sp. | reverse complement strand
CGTCGGCGGCCCAACCGATGGCGCGGCTGTTCCGGCCGCAGGCTGGGTCTCTGGCGCAACATCCGCCTTCGCCGGAGAATTGCCGGCATTTTTCTGCTCTGCCTTCGCCACTCGCGCCTTCTGCACCGGCGCCGGCAGCTTCACCATCGCTACCGCACCCGGATCGTCCCGCAGCTTCAAATAGAGCGTCGCCCCATCCGCCGGAACTGGTACCGCAAACTCGCTCTGCGCAAACCCGGTCGGCACATCCGCCGACTTCGCAAAATCCTTCGCCGCGCCAAATGACTGCACAAGGAACAGCTTGTTCCCATTCACCATGCACGTCACCGCATCCGCGCTCGTGCAATCGACCGAGCTGATCTCCGGGGTCCTCACCAGCACTCCCAGTCGCGTCCAATCGCCCGTTGTCCCGTCCGCGGCCACCGGCCGCATTGCGAGTGGCCTAAACGCCGACTGCCCAAACGCCTTCAAGGGGTCCAGCGTCGCTACCGCCGTGTGCTCATCCTGCAGTACCAGGTTGTCGTCCCCGAGCGAGAGCGATGTCTTCACCGCTCCGTCCGCCGTCGCGACCTCCACCTTCTGCGTCCGCGGAAAGACTTCCTTCGTCGTCACCACGAACGTCAGCTTCCCATGGAGCGGAATTTCATCCTTTCCGCCCAGTACCACCGGCAGCACCCCATTCTCCTCTGCCGCTGACGCGTTCATCGACACCAGCATGAGTACCGGCCTTGCCGCCTCCGCCGCGACCTTCACCGTCAGCACACGTCCGTCCTTCAGCTTCGCCTTCGCCTCATCGCCGTCCTTCGGTGTCACCCCAGCCTTCGCCTCCAGATGCACCGTTGCGTCATCGCTCCCCGATGCCGGCATAAACGCTTGCCCATCCATCTCCACCGACACCACGCTGCCCAGTCCGTTGCCCTTCAGCACCGCAGTCTTGTCGCCCGCATGGATCGTCACTGCATCCAGCTTGATCGCCGCGCTATACGCCGTGAGCGGAACACGTTGCTGGTTCTCATCGCCGTATTGCTTGATCCCCAGCGAATAGCCGCCAGGCTCTACGCTTTTCAGGGACACATCCAGCGCCAGCGTGTCCTTCTGCAGCTTCCCTCCTTCACTTTTTGCCGGCTCAAATTTCACATCCATGTCCTTTGCGTTTTTCGCCCCTGCCTCCGGACTCAGAGCAATATGCTGCACGCACGCTGCTCCGTCACCCTTCAAGGTCAACTTGTTGTCTTTACCCGCCAGCAGCTGCGCGTCCCCAACGATCTTCCAATCTTTGCCATCTACCTGCTGCAGCGTCAGCGTCGGCCCCACGAAATGGTCGAATCCCCAGAAGCCTTCCACCGTCCCGGTTATCGTCAAGTCCGTCGCCGACCCCTCCTTGCCCTCCGACTTCACTGCATCGTTCGTCTTGGCCATCGCGTCATCCAACGGCTTCCGCTCCGGCTCTGAAGCCAGAACCAGCCCGCCCTCAAACGCATCCGCCCGCAGAGGCAGGTCGGTGGGAACTCCGGTTCGGTTCAGATGCAGCACCAGGTTATGAGCGAGCGAAGTAGAAAACACCAGCGGAGCGCCTTCTATCTGCAACGCCATCTTCGGGTTTTTCAGGCACGCTATTTCGTTCGCATCGTGCGGCTTCAGCGGAGGCAGCTTCGCAGCCTGCACCGCCGGCAGCGCAATCACAATCACCGTCTTCGGATTCAGAAACGACGGCGGCGCATTCAGCTTCAGATTCAGCGCCGATCCATCCGGAAACGACAGCCCCGGGATGTACTGGTACTGTGCCGTCTTCAGCAGACTTACCAAGTGCACCACATCCACAATCGTGCCCACATAAGCCGAGTACAATCCCGCGCCCATCGGTGATGTGTAAGACGCATTGTTCGCCAGATCCGACACGGTTCCCGACGACAGCGCCTCCGCCACGCCCATCTCATGCCCATCGTTCATCAACACCGGCACACTCGATACCGTCAGGCACGTCACCTGCTGGTCGACCGGCTGCTTGAAACAATCCGGATTCGGCTTCAGCGCCAGCGTCTCCGCCAGCTTCGCCGAGCGGTCCGCGATCACTTTCGGATCTTTCGAATCTATCTGCTTCATCGCCTCCAGGTACCGCTGTATCCTCAATTGCTCGAACGAAGCCTCATTTAATGCCGCATCCGCGCGGATGAACAATCCCGGCCGCCCACGTACGGCCCCGCGCAGCGTCTTGAAGTCGCCACCCGTCTCCGGCGCAATAAACATCAGCGCCTGCTCGGCGCCCTGCGGCACGGTGATGGTTGTGCCCTCAGCGGTCTTCTTGTCCCAGGTGTCGATCTCGTGGAACCAGTCTTCCGGAGGTTCATTGGTAGTTCCGCGCAGAAACGCCACAATCAGCAGCAGGTGGTTGGACTGCTTGGAAGGCAAGTCCGCCTTCACCCAGATCCTGTCCCCCACCATCAGGTTCGGCACCTGAGCAATCGGCAACGTCACGCCGCCGCGCTGTACCCGCACGTCCACTTTGGGCCCGTCCAAATCAAATTTCGCCGGATTATCGGCCCACAACAGCGACTCGACCCCTGACACCGCCATCAATCCAGTCAAGAGACAAACGACACCGAACGAACCCCTCATTACTATCCCCTTTGAACGAGCTTTCCCCTGGGCTTGGATGCCTTCTCTTACCGTTGCGCGAGGGCACACGATCACAATTGGTTTCACAGGTAACTAGCCCAGCCAACCTTCATACCGCACTACGGCATTTGAATCACCACGGTATCTCGGGGAAATGAGGCGGATCCCCACGACCCAGAGCAGAATGTCGGGGGCTTTGCTGGAGTTAATGCGTGGAATGAAGGACCCAAGTTGCCTCTGAAGAATCCTATGAAC
>CAZVYV010000308.1:1410-4172 GCA_964630985.1 uncultured Occallatibacter sp. | reverse complement strand
CTGCATGAACACCGGCGCCCGCGTCACCTACGCCATGGGCAAGGACGACGAGGCTCCCGAGCACTTCGGCATCCTCCACGCCGAGTCTCTTTCACCGCGCAAGGCCATCTGGACGCTGGCCTGGATCTCCGCGGTCATCGGCGTGATCGCGGTTTCACTCGTGTTTGGCGATGCCGGCGCGCCAGCCGATGCCACCATAGCAGCCCTGCCCCACGGCATCTTCTCCAGTTTCGGCTACCTGCCGCACGACACTCTGGCCAAGCTTCCCAACTCGCTGCTGGCCATTACGCTCACCTCCAACTTCGGCACGTTCATCCTCTACGCGTTGAGCTGCTTCCTGTGCATGGTGGCGTATCACGGGCGGCCTGACTACAGCCTGCTGAAGCACACCCTCATTCCCGGATTCGGTTTGATCGCCAACCTTATCTGCATGGCGTTCTACGTGGCCGGGCCGTTCTTTAACCTGGGCACCAAGATGGAGCCCCTTACGGCGCTGGGAATTGCGGGGATCTGGGGCATCTACGGGGCGATCTACTTCCTGCGATCTTCCAAGTCGAAGGGTAAGACCGTCCTCTTAACCTCAAAGGAAACCGCTTAGACTACATATCAACCGAGCAAAAATCTGGGTGGATTCTCTCCCCGGCCTCAATCCACGAGGCTGGGGAGAGGGAACCACCCATCATTGTTTTTCGGCCCTGTCACCTGTTACCTCTTAATGAACGGCATCTCCCCTGCGCAAATGCGCGAGATGCTTCACGCGGCGGCGCATATGTTGGACGTACAGTTCGGCCAGGCGAGCGACTTTGGCAAAGTCCGCACTAACAATGAAGACGCCATGGGGTCCTTTATCCCCGCCTCTCGCCAGCAGGCGCGTTCCCACGGCTTTCTCTTTGTGGTTGCGGATGGTGTCGGCGGCATGGATCTGGGCGAAGTTGCCTCGGCCACGGCCGTCTCGGTCATGACCGAGCAATTTGCCAAGTCGCAATCGGGGTCGATGCTCATCAGCTTGATGCCGCGCCTCATCGAGCAGGCCAACTCCGCGGTGCACGATCGCCGGCTTCAGCCTGAATACCGCGGCAAGAACATGGCCACCACTCTCGTTGCCTGCGCCCTGCGGTATGACCAGGCCGTGGTCTCGCACGTCGGTGATTCCCGCTGCTACCTCGTGCGCAACGGCCAAGCCCGCCAGGTCACGCAGGACCATACATGGGTCAATGAGCAGCGCAAGATGGGCCTGATCTCTACCAGCGAAATCCCTTCCTCCGATTCCCGCCACGTTCTTATTCGATCGATCGGGCCGGAGATGTTTGTCGCACCTGACACAACCGCTCTCAGCCTGCAACCGGGAGACGTGCTGGTTTTATCGACCGACGGATTGCATGATGAGATGGGCGAAGCCGAGATCGCGTCCATCGCTTCGCAAAAGAAAGATGCTTCTCAAATCGCGCGCGAACTTGTCGCTCGCGCGGTCGAAATAGACGGCGGCGATAATACCACCGCGCAGGTAATTCGCGTGCGCTCGGTGGAGCAGGTCGGCATGTACCGTGGCCGCCCCTACAGGCTCCCAATATGAGAAAACCTGTATTGCTGATTCCTGTTCTCTCCTTCCCCGATTTTGAAATGCGCCTGCCGGTCTTTGGGCCTGCACCCGATACAGTAGAAGGTGCTGTCATGGAGTGGGTTTAACGATGAGCTTTTTCGATGTCCTGGAACCGGGAACGCAGCTGGATTCCTACCGCATCGACGCGCCCATCGCCAAAAGCGGCATGGCTTCTATTTTTCGCGCTACTGACACGCGCGACGGCCGCACCGTCGCCCTCAAGATTCCCCACCCTGACATGGAAGCCGATCCCATCCTCTTCGACCGATTCAAGCGCGAAGCGGCGATAGGCGAGCGCCTCATTCACCCCAACGTCATGCGCGTCTTCGCAGACGATCGCCGCTCCCGCATCTATATGGTCATGGAGTGGTGCGATGGCCGTCTGCTGCGCACGATTCTCCAGGAAGGCCGGATGCCGCAGGACCGCGCCATCCGCATCGCGATCGAAGTTCTGAAGGCCCTCGACTACATCCACGCGAACGGTGTTGTCCATCGCGACCTGAAACCCGAGAACATCATGGTCGACGACAACGACCATATTAAGCTGATCGATTTCGGCATCGCGGGCGACACGGCATCAAAGCGCCTGACGTATGCCAATTTCACCGCCATGCTGGGTACGCCCAATTACATTGCCCCGGAACAGGTGAAGGGCAAGCGGGGCGACGGCCGCACAGATATCTACTCGGTGGGCGTCATACTCTACGAGATGCTCACCGGCAAGCTGCCTTTCACGGGCCCGACCCCAATGGCCGCAATGAACGACCGTCTGTTGAATCACCCTCTTCCGCCGCGAGTTGCCGACCCTTCCGTTTCACCGCAGTTACAGGAGATCCTGTACCGCGCTCTTGAGCGCGATCCCAAGAATCGGTACGCAACCGCGCAGGAGTTCATCCGCGACCTCGAACACCCTGACCAGGTCGGGATCGAGGAGCGCCCAGAGCTGCTTCACTGGCAAAAGCGCAAGTCTCAGCTCTCCCGCAAGATCCTCTATTATTCCGGTTTGGCGCTAATTCCAGTCGCGATTCTGCTCATCATGGTCCTCATCTCGCGCGCCCGCTGAGCCGCGTTTTCCATACTCTGAAATCCCCAATTCTTCGCGCAGGCCTATGCTGTTGGCGGGCAGCTCCACCACGCCGTCTACAACCAGTCGCTCTGGAAT
>CAZVYV010000308.1:0-1310 GCA_964630985.1 uncultured Occallatibacter sp. | reverse complement strand
GCGCCCTTCCCTGCCGCCAACCGGAAAATGACAATATTGGTTTCGACCGAATCCAGATCAACGACCACGCCCTCGGTGTGCGCAAGCGCTTCAGCCAACAGATGCGCGTTGGCGTGATCTTCGGCGAGCCTCTTCGGCCCCTCTTCGAGCGCAATCAATCCCGCAGCCGCCAGCACTCCCACTTGCCTCATTCCGCCGCCTAATGCTTTGCGGTAAACCCGGGCTCGTGCAATCAATGCCGCCGAACCAACAAGCATCGATCCAACCGGTGCGCCTAATCCTTTCGACAAACAAAACATCACGGTGTCGAACCCGCGCGTGAGCGCCTTCACATCCACGCCCAGCGCCACAGCCGCGTTAAAGATGCGCGCGCCGTCGAGGTGCAGCGGGAGCTTGTGCGCCTTTGCCCCAGCAACAATCTCGTCCAAAACTTGAAGGTCGGAGACCACCCCTCCGGCCAAATTTGCCGTGTTCTCAATTTCGATGAGGCCCGTCGCCGCGCGAAACCCTCCATATGGCTGGATGACAGGCTCGATATGCTTCCATGTGAGAATTCCATTCTCCGAGGGCACTGCGCGAATCAGGCACCCGGAAAAGACTGCCGTCGTGGCCATCTCATAATCGAGAATGTGCGCTCGCGACTCGGCAATCACTTCCTGGCCGGGCTGCGTCAGGGTGCGAATCGCAATCTGGTTTCCCATGGTGCCTGTGGGCACAAACAGCGCTGCCTCGCGGCCAAACGTCTCCGCCGCGCGCCGCTCCAGCAAGTTGACCGTGGGATCCTCGCCGTAAACGTCGTCGCCGACTTCAGCCGCAGCCATCGCCGCGCGCATCTCCAGCGTCGGCTTGGTTACCGTGTCCGAACGCAGATCAATGATTGCTGGCAATGGGGTCTTACCTTTCTCGAGTAGGGATTCCGTATTTATTCTCCGCTTCCAATTGCTCGATGCATCGAAGCGATCGTGGGCCGCCGCCATGTAATTCTGATTGCGGAAATGTAAGTTCCCAGTAACGTCCATCCCCTGGGTCCCGGTAGAGGACTTCCCAACCGCCTGCGGTGGACACAACCTTCTCCAACGAGCTCGCAATCAGCCGTTCAATTCGTTCTTCAGTTGGATCCTTCCGTACCTGCCCACCAATCAGTTCCCAATTGCCAACCAACAGTGTCTCCTTGGGCTGAAGTCCCGTCATGCGCCCTGCTCTCTATTGGCTATTCCCTGTTCCCTGCCCCTACGGAATTTCCTTCATTGGCAGCTCCATCACCGGCGTGCGCTTGCCATCCTTCTCCGCATAGGCCCACAGCCCATGAA
>CAZVYV010000307.1:0-4213 GCA_964630985.1 uncultured Occallatibacter sp. | reverse complement strand
AACTTCAAAAAGGAAGTGATAGCACTGTGCAACTTCAGAGATGCAGTCTTTGCGCAACAGCCGCGCTGTATAAAGCTCACGTGCCAAGTTTTTCCTCGCCTTGTTGGGAAGATTGGGCCGGAACAGTTCCTGCAGGAATTATAGGTCGCCGGGGTTCAGTGTTGCCACGCTTGCTGCAAGCGCGGCTTGCGCTCTAGCGTGTGCCCCGCGGTTACTGTGCACCGATGACCGGAATCTCGATCGCCGAAGCGTGTCCCGATCCGGAATAGATCGCGATCGTCGCGGCTTTGTAATCGTCGGGCTTGGCCTTCATGATGTTCGGCACAAACGTCTGCGGGTTGCGATCGTAGAGCGGAAACCACGTGCTCTGGACCTCAACCATCACCGTATGTCCGGCTTTGAAGACGTGGTCCACGTCGTGCAGGCTGAACTTGTATTCATGGACCGATCCTGGTGCGAGTGCTGTTGGATGGTCGAATCCATCGAGATACCGGCCGCGGAAGATCTCGGCGTTAGTCATCAACTGATAGCCGCGCATCGTCGGGTCCGCATCGTCGGCCGGATACTCGTCGATCAGTTTCACAACCATGTCGCTGTCGGTGCCCGTGGTCGAAGCAAAAATGTCCGCCACAACCTCTCCGGTAATCGTCAGATCCTTTGTGAGCACGGGCAACTTCCACACGGCCACGTCTTTGCGATCCGTCACAAATCGCTGGTCCTCGGTGAGCCACGTGTACCATTCGGAGCCGTCGCTATACGTCGGCTGAATGGGCCGGTGCCTGTACGGAACCGGATTGGCGGGATCGCTGATGTAAGACGTCGTCACTTCACTCGTCGCCGTGCTCCAGCTCAACAGCCCCGCGCCATCAAGATAAAGCGCCGTCGGTCGCGACTCTTTGGGAGGAAAGTGCGAATAGCTTTTCCACGTGTTCGACCCGGTCTGAAAGCTTGCCGTGTCTTCGAGATCGAAGCCGGCCTGATCCTTGAGATAATGCGCGAAGAACTTCGCCTCGATATCTCTGCGAAACTCGGTGCCGATCGGCTCTCCAAAGTTCAGGTTGCCAAGGCGTTGCGAAGACGACGCCCAGTAACCATGCCGCCACGGCCCAAGAACGAGAAAGTTCTCGTGATTCGTGTCATGCGGCTCCAGCTTTGCGTATTCCTCCTGCGGCCCGTACATGTCTTCCTGGTCGTAATAGCCGCCAACCGTCAGCGTCGGCACGGCCACGGAATTCAATGCATATTCCACGCCGCGCGACGACCAGACTGGATCGTACGCCGGATGGTCGAGAAAGAGCTTCCAGGTCGGAAGAAGCCTGGAACCGGACTGCTTCGCGTCCCCGGCGAAGCTGCCTCGGCTGAGAAAGTAGTTGTAACCGTCAATAGGATTCCCGCTTTTGTCATCGCCGTAATTGACCTGGATTTCTGTCTTCGAAGACTCGAGCCCGAGCACGTAGTCGTAGCCGTAGCTCTGGCGGGACGCGCCGTTGTGAAAAAAATCATCGCCAATCCAAACGTCGATCATCGGCGCCTGCGGCGAGATCGCCTTCACAGCCGGATGCGGATCGATGCCTGCCATCATCGCCAGAAATCCCGGATAGCTTGTGCCCACCACGCCCACTCGTCCGTTATTACCCGAGACATGCTTGATCAACCAATCGACCGTGTCGTAGGTGTCGGTGCTCTCGTCAATTGCGTTCGGATCGTGGTGATCCGCGAGCGGCCGCATCATCACGAATTTCCCCTCGCTCTTGTAGCGACCGCGAATGTCTTCGGCAACGTAGATGTACCCGTCGCGCGCAAGCTCGGGCCGCTGGGCAAAAAAAGTAGTGCGGTCGGTTCCGTCCACGCCGTAGGGCGTCCGCTGCATCAGGATGGGCAACGGCGTCTGGATGTCCGCTGGCTGAAGAATCACCGCGTGGAGCTTCACTCCGTCGCGCATCGGAATCATTGCCTCGATGCGCGCATAGTCATGAAAAACGTGGCGGATTGGCAGGCCGCTGCGAACAAAAACTGTACCTGGATGGTCCGAAAACGAAACACTCTCCGCGTAGCCAGCTGCACTCACTTGAAACGCGGCCGTGACATCCGAATTCGCGAGGCTGAACAGAGTCGCAGAGATAGGCTTCAGTTCAATGGGAACCTGTCGCTCCGATTCAACCGTCAACTCACCATCCTGCACGAGGAAACTGTATCCGTCGCCGGGGTTTGCTGGATCCGTGAACTCACCGGAAAAAGCGGCGAGCTGCGGAATCGCGGGTTGCTGCGCCGGTCGTGGCGCTGCATACGACTCAGCCGCGGGCAAGGAAAGGATCGCAATGCAAACGGCTCTGCGAGTCAAACGGCTCGAAATCAATTCTTATTCCTCAACTGGTTGGGAGCGCATCGGAAGCCTTCTGTCCCGCATACCGGCTCAATGCACGTGACCGTGATGATGCTCATGTTTGACGGCCATCTCTTCGGGAGGCGTAACGCAGATGCAATCCTCCGGCGATTCGCAGCCGATGTGCTCGAACTGGATCGTCGTATGACCGATCTCAAATCGCCCGTTGAGAACCTCTTTGAGGTTGGCCAGAATGCATACACTCTCTGACGGCGGAATATCGGCGATCGTAACGTGGCAGGAAAGAGCGCGCGTGTACGATCCGAGGCACCAGACGTGCAAGTCGTGAACATCGACCACGCCGTCCACTGCTTCCATGACAGAACGAATCTGCTGCAACGAAACGCCGCGCGGAGTGCCCTCGAGCAAAATGTTCATCGTTTCGCGCACGATCCCGATGCTCGACCAGAAGATGAATGCGGCAATAAGGATTGAAAGAACGGGGTCGATCCAGTTCTGTCCCGTGAGCAGGATACCGAAGCCTCCGGCGATCACCGCTGCGGTCGAGAGCGTGTCGCCTGCCATGTGCAGAAAGGCACTGCGCAGGTTTACGTCGCGTGCCACGCCCCAAAGCAGCGCCGCAATTGCGCCGTTCATGACCACGCCGGCCGCTGCCACGATCATCATGATTCTCGGCTGCACGGTCACCGGCGCGCCGAGCCGGTGAACTGCCTCTATGGCGATCAGCAACGAAATGGCGATAAGCGTCGCCGCATTGATGAACGCGGCAATCACGCCGGCGCGCTGGTATCCGAAGGTTCTGGAGTGGTCCGCGGGCCGCGATTGGAAGTAGACTGCGGCAAAGCTCAGCAGGAGGGCCAGGAAGTCCGAAACGTTGTGCCCCGATTCAGACAGCAATGCCAGCGAATGAGCGCGCAATCCGGCGACGAACGTGACCACGACATACGCCAGGGTGGCGGCCATCGAAATGCGCAGGACCAGCGTTGTCCTGGTCGTGCTCTTACCGGCCTCCGCCGCGTGCACATGCATATCGATAGTTTAACCGGGGTTCGGGATCGCGCGCCAACGCGCAGGTCTACCCTTTACCTGGCCGCAGATGGCTCAGATCCAAAGGATCGGGATCGTCGAAGGAGGGCAATTGTGGAATCCGCTCTCGCAGTCCTGTCCAGCCCTCCCCGACAACGATGCTGTTGTATGGATTGCCGGGCTGATAGCGCACGGTGCACGGGAACCCAGCCCTAACCTCGCTTGCATTGACAACGTCACGCATCGCCGTGATGTCCTGCGAACATTCGTAGTCCACACCGGCGATCCGGTAACTGAACAGAAGCATCGTGAGCGTCCGCCCGTCTTTGGCATCAACTGCATAAACGTCGAGCAGCATACCATCCACGAGCCGGCCGGATTGCACGAGGAACTTGCGCCGCGCTTGCTCGACTTCATCCGCACTGGGGCGCTTGCGCAGCACCAGCCATGCAGCAGTCGCCGCTGCCAGGATCGCCGTGGCGATCCCAGCGCCGATTTCCCAGTTGCCTGTGTTGCGCAGGATCATCCCAGGATGGAATCCAAGTCCAGAGCCCCCAGTTCGAGGATACCGCAGGTGAAATCCCTTCCGTGTCGCATGCCGGGCGCACTGTGCCACGGCGATCACCCCTGATCGTCTGGCCCTTCCTGGGGCGCGCAAATGACCTATACTCTAGGTTGCACGAAGGGCAGGATTCTCTTCTGTCTGGCGTAGGTTTCCAGCGTCTGGCAGGTTCTGTCCGAGGCAAAACGGCATGAAACAGCATTCCCGCATTCGCTCCACTACAGTCATTTGCGTGCGGCGCAATGGCCAGGTGGTTATGGCCGCCGACGGTCAGGTGACTT
>CAZVYV010000306.1:0-4227 GCA_964630985.1 uncultured Occallatibacter sp. | reverse complement strand
TCTTGAGACTGTAGCCCATGGGCAGTTCGTAGACGCCGGGGCGCTCAACGTGGCCACTGATGCAAAAGAGGCGCGTGCCGCCGTTGCGCGGCGTGCCAACGTCGCAGTAGGCCTGCGCGCCCATTTGGATGATGTGGGGCACTGTGGCGATCGTCTCTGCGTTGTTGATGACTGTGGGTCCGCCGTAAAGGCCGACGACGGCAGGGAAGGGCGGCTTGATGCGCGGAACGCCGCGCTTGCCCTCGAGCGATTCCATCAGTGCGGACTCTTCACCAACTTCGTAGGCGCCCGCGCCGGTCTGCGTGATGATCTGGAATTCACTTTCGGTTCCGAAGATGTTTTTGCCGAGGAAGCCGCGCTCGTAGGCGGCTGCGACGGCGCGCTCTGTGATCTCGAGGAGATAGCGATACTCGCCGCGCAGATAGATGAAGCCCATTTTCGCGCCAACGGCGAGGCCGGCGATGATGGTGCCCTCGATGACGGAGTGGGGGTCATGAAGGAAAATCAAGTGATCCTTACAGGTGCCGGGCTCGCTTTCGTCGCCATTGACGAGGATGTACTTAGGCTTGGCGGACTGCTTGGGAACGAAGGACCACTTCATTCCGGTGGAGAAGCCCGCGCCGCCACGGCCGCGCAAGCCGCTGGCCTTCATCTCCTCGACAATCCAGTCGGGACCCTGGGCGAGACATTTCTTTACAGCTTCATAGCCGCCGAGCTCGATGTAGCGGTCGATGTCGGTGGCTCCCATGCCGAAGCGGCGCGAGATGATCTTCACTTCATCGGGATGGGAGACGAGCCTAGGCATTCTTTTCCTTGTTTTGGACTTGATCGTCGGCTCGCTTCCGATATGCGCCAAGAATCCCAGGCACGAGATCGGGC
Source organism: uncultured Occallatibacter sp. (assembly GCA_964630985.1). Classification (GTDB taxonomy): domain Bacteria; phylum Acidobacteriota; class Terriglobia; order Terriglobales; family Acidobacteriaceae; genus Telmatobacter. Next base: position 3,348 of record CAZVYV010000306.1, on the reverse strand, counting down.
TTGAGCTCGTCGTGGAATTCGTAATTTACCTGGATGGCCGGAGCCCAGCAGCAGGCGCCGATGCACTCAACCTCTTCGAGCGAGAAGAATCCATCCGCCGTAACGCCGTCGGGGCCGACGCCGAGCTCTTCGCGGAAACGCTCGTAGACTTCGTAGGCTCCGCGAAGCATGCAACTGATGTTGGTGCAGACTTGAATGTTGTGTTGACCGGCCGGCTTGAAGCGAAGCATGGAGTAGTAGGTGGCGACGTTGCGCACTTCAAGCTCGGTGATGCCGATGCGACGGGCGATCTCGGCGACCACCGCGCCGGAGAGATAACCAACTTCATCCTGCGCGTAGAGCAGCATGGGAATAAGGGCGGAGCGCCTGGCGGGATACTTTTCGACCAGGGCATCGAAGCGCGCGGCGAGCTCGGGCGAGAAGATGGAGGCCGGTTTGGATCGGGCGCTCTTCGGGCTCATCGCATGATCTCCCGTGCCCACTGCTCCGCGGCCATGTCCATGGCTTCCTCATGTGCGCCGCTGCGCAAAGTTCCGGACTCAGTCAGCTCCATGGTGCCCATACTTCCATTCTCTCGCGTCCAGGTAAGGATTGCGTGATTGCGGACAAGACGCAGCGATTTTTCGCCATGGCGGACGATGATTGTTTCCTCGGTCAGCGAGACGCCGGCCTCGCGCTTCAGGTGCAGGCCATGCGCCGCGGTGTAGCTGCGGAGCAAGGAAGCGAGGGACGTCCAAAGTTCCGCAAACAACCGCGGATCGAGGGCGGCTGTGGAACCTACTCCCGATATTTGCTGAGCGACAGCAGTCTTTCGGGTCAAACGAATTCCCCCATCAGGAGTCCGGAGACAATCTCGGACGCAATTCTATGAGGACTGAATCCGATGGCCACCTTCTGCACCTCTTCAATCGGTGAATCTTCGAGATCGACTGCCCGCAAGTTCAAGAAATAGTCCTTTCTGGCGACCTCGTCCCGACTAGGCGGACCGAAGATCACAGCCCGAATTCGTCCTTTTGGCTCTTGCAATTCCACAGTGCAAAGAAATCCCGTTCCAAAGGTGAAAGAAAGCCTTCCCTCGAAGCCGGGCATAAAAACTCGCTCAATGACAGGCAGGTTCCGTTTGCGAAGCTCATCGTTGGCCTTGTCGACCTCCTCATCAATTTGTTGCTTGACGTATTTGTAAAAAGTGGCTGGCGCGAAACCGTAGTTCGCTGGATTCTCGATTCGAGGTTCAGCCGTCTTCTTCTTTCCCTTCAATTTCGCTTCTAATGCATCGTAATCTGTCACGGGTCCCCTGATTTACCGGTCAATCTCTCCTAAAACAATGTCTATCGAGCCGACAACGGCGACCAGGTCAGCGATCAGACGGCCTTTGCACATGGTCTCCACAGCCTGCAGCGTTGCGAACGATGGATAGCGCATGTGCACGCGGTACGGCTTGGCGGTGCCGTCTGAAACCACGTAATAGCCCATCTGGCCGTGGCCACACTCCATGCCTTGATACACCTCGCCAGCAGGGACGTTGAAGCCCTCGGTCACGATTTTGAAGTGATGGATGAGCGCTTCCATCTCCGTTTTCATTTTTTCGCGGTCGGGCAACACGACTTTGGGCGCGTTGGCTTTCACGGGGCCGCCCGGCATGCCGTCCAGGGCCTGCTGAACGATCTTGGTGCTCTCGCGCATCTCCACGAGGCGCACTTCGTAGCGGGCCCATGTGTCGCCGACGGTTGAGGTGGGGACTTTGAACTGGAACTTCTCGTAACTCGAGTAGGGCATGTCGCGGCGCAGGTCGATATCGACGCCGGAGGCGCGCAGCGGAGGGCCGGTCACGCCGAGCGCAATTGCATCTTCTGGAGAGAGATAGCCAACACCCTTCAAGCGGTTCATGAAGATTGGATTGCCCGTTAACAGGTTCGAATATTCGTCGATCTTTTCGGGAAACATGGTGATGAATTGCTGCACGCGGTCCAGCCAGTCGAGAGGCGGCTCCATAGAGAGGCCGCCGATGCGGAAGTAGCTGGTCATCATGCGCTGGCCGGAAACGGCCTCGAACAGCCGGAGAATTTCTTCGCGCTCGCGAAACGTGTAGAGGAAGACGGTGAGGGCGCCAATGTCCATGGCATGCGTGCCGAGCCAGATGAGGTGCGAATTGAGGCGGCTGAGTTCGGTGAGCAGAACGCGAATCCACTGGGCGCGATCGGGAATTTCGAGACCGAGAAGCTTTTCGACAGCAAGGCAGTAGCAGAGATTGTTTGAGAGCGGATCGAGGTAATTGATGCGATCAGTGAGCGGGACAACCTGCTGGTAGAACTTTGCTTCACACGTTTTTTCGATGCCGGTGTGAAGGTAGCCGATCTCGGGACGCACGCTGACAATCACTTCGCCGTCCAGCTCAACCACCAGGCGCAGCACGCCGTGCGTGGCCGGATGCTGCGGGCCCATGTTCAGGACCATGCGGTGCTCGCCCAGGCTCTCGGAGTCGGGCAGATCGATAACCGGGGCGCCGGGGTTCGAGCTCATCAACGGTAGCCCTCCACCGGATAGTCCTTGCGCAGTGGATGGCCCTTCCAATCATCGGGCATCATGATGCGGCGCAGGTCGGGGTGGCCGGCGAAACGAATCCCAAAAAGGTCGAAGACTTCGCGCTCGTAGTAGTTGGCGCCGGCCCAGACCGAAGTGATGGAGTCGATTGTGGGATCAGGCTCGTCGATCATTGCGCGAAGGCGGATGCGCTCCTTCATCGCGTGCGACAAAATGTGGTAGCTCAACTGAAAGCGCGGTGAGGCAGGGAACCAGTCGACCGCCGTCATGTCTTCAAAGAAGTTGTAGCCAGCGGCCTGAACGGTGGCGCAAGCGGCGCGAATCTCGGACGCCGCAACAGCAAGCGTCAGTTCGCCAAAGTCAAAGCGCGCATCCAGGAAGGCCTCCGGATTCCAGGATTCCAGAGCCTTGACGGCCGGATGGTCCGGCATGGCTTCGAGAACAGCTTGCTTGCCAGAGAGTGTGGGGGTTCGACTCGTCATGCTCTCAGGTTCGGCCTTTCTGGTTTACAAAATGATGTCGATGCGCAAAGTTTCTGACGTACTCGGGGAAACTGATCTCTGTCTTACAGATCCGCTTTGTCACGGCTCCAGTTCAGTATGCCTTTGCGCGCTATGTAATAGAGGCCGACAGCCACAAAGCCGAGGTAGACGAGCATCTCCCAAAAGCCGAAGAGACGGGAGCCGGTGATATGCGGAAGCTGGCGGTAGATGACGGCCCAGGGCATCATGAAGACCATTTCCACATCGAAGAGGATGAAGAGAACCGCAACCAGGTAGAAACGGACGCTAAAGCGGCCGCGCGCAT
>CAZVYV010000305.1:0-4228 GCA_964630985.1 uncultured Occallatibacter sp. | reverse complement strand
GTGACTCGTAGATTTTTTCCCGGTGTGCGAATTGCCTGATGGTGACTCGAGTTCACTTGCGCGTCGGCTTGGCCAGCATGGGCAAGAATCTCCGTCAATCGCGAGGCCTCTGTGATTTTCACCGGATGCGCTTCGACTACTTCGCGGCCTGGCTGGTGATTCACCGAAGTTTTCAAATCCTGAATGAGCGATCCGCCGCGCCACACATTCAAGGTCTGCGTACCGTGGCAGATGGTGAGGATTGGTTTGCGATGGTCGAACGCGTCCTGCAGAAGGAGTTCGTCCGTGGCTGAGCGCACGGGATCATGAGATTCGCACTCGGGATCGCGCGCTTCACCGTAACGCGCGGGATCCACGTCGTGACCGCTGCCCGGCAGAAGAACGCCTTGAACGGAAGCAAGCAGTTTGGCGACGCGATCGCGAGTCTCTAGAAGAGGAATGACAACCGGCTCCGCGCCCGCGGCCTGGACGGCGGCGATGTATTGCGGGAGAGAGCGCGCGTTGTATTCGGGTTCGTCGCTTGTGGGCTCGGGAATGGCGATGCGCACGGCCATGGAATCAGTGTAAAGCGCTCGTGGAGTGGGATCGAGCGAGCGGCGGTTTCAGCGGTCCAATTTGAAAAAACTTCCCTCAGGGGCTAAAGCCCCGAATTCAATTGGCCTATCTATGGCACGGCTGAAGCCGTGCCCCTTCAAAGCCTCCAGGCCTGAAGGCCAATCGAAGTTGCCGCGCTCATTCAGGGACCTGAAGGTCCCTGCTCCTTCCGTTGCGGTTTCCAATGTTCGTGGTGAGTGAAAAAGGGCGGGTTGGGTTCGTGCTATCCCACCCTAAACGCAAAATGCGCGTTTAGGATGGGGCACCCATTTTCGTGCGGGGTTGAGAGCGATCGAATAAGATTTGTGCGATCCCTGGTGCCCAAACGCGAGGCAGCTCGGGCACCCGGCGGCCTACAGACCATTTACGTGATAGTCGATCCGCCTGGTGCCCATTATCCATGAGAACCAAAGAAGCCAGACCCCGCTTAGTACGGTCCATCCGCGTGACTGAACCACGTGTTCTCGCAAAGTGTCCGCAGCAAAGGGGTCCTGTTCAGCCTTGCACGCGATATACGTGCAAGGCTGACCGCCTTTCGATCCCCAGATGCCGTCAAAAATGAGGACTGCTATCCCGTTTCGCTGTCCCTCGATTACGTTCCAGATTTGTCTGATTCCAGATTGTGGAGGATGAAAGTGGAATGTCCCGACGGCAGGAGAACCGCTTTTGAATGGCGGGTTCCACCACCATTTCGGAGGTGCGGGGGGACCGACATAACGGAAACCCCATTTGCCAGCGAAAGCCCGCATTGCCCGTGCGCGCAGCATGTGGGCGATTCGCACCACCCCCAAGATCAACGCAACCGTGGCAGCCACGAGAAGAAGATGAAACGACGTCGAGTTCATTCTGTTGCATTCATCTGATCATGTTTCGCTGAACCCTTGAATCTGGCCGCGTGCGCTTTTTAGGCAACGGGCGCGGGCGATTCGGCGCGAGCGTGCTCGGGCGGGATCCGCATTTCCTCAATCGCGTTTCGCAGGCGCTCTGTCAACTCAACATTTTGGCGCACACTCATTCCAGAGGTCTCAATCGGCTCTCCGACGCGCACGGTGAGCTTGCACGGATAAAAATGCTTGGCGTGAATGGGCAAGAGATCGTAAACGCCGCTGAGCGCGATGGGAACGAGCGGAACCTGCGCGCGGATGGCGAGATACGCAGCGCCAGCAAGAAACGGCCGCAGCTCGCCATCTGAAGTGCGGCCACCTTCGGGAAAGACAAAGAGTGGCATGCCGGCGCGCAACGCCTTGACTGCACTGCCGAGGCTCGAGAGAGTTGCATGGGGGTTCGCGAGATCGATGGGCATTTGGCCGGAGCGGCCCAGGTACCAACCGATCATCGGCCACTGCCAGAGATCTTTCTTTGCCAGGATTCGGAACTGGAAGGGAATGGAGCCGAAGATGACGGGCGTGTCCATGTACGAAGTGTGGTTGGAGGCGTAGACGGCGACGGGCGCTTTGCGGAAATTTTCTTCGCCTTCGATTTTGAGCCGGGAAAGTGAAAGGCGCACAAAGGTGCGCCCCCAGAAATGCGCGATGCGATGCTGTAAGCGGCCTTGCTTTTCGAATAGAGACACGAGAAGCGCGGTGGTTGCGCAGACGGCCGTGAGCGAGAGCATGAGCGGCCCCATCAATCCATAGGTGAGCCAGACATAGAAGCGCGGCAACGGGTTGGGGCGAAGGCTCATGGCTGATCGTTCTTCCCCGACAAAAGCAACGTGCGCGTCTCGCCTACGAGATAGACCGATCCTGAGACGACCGCGATGCCGCGGCCCGCGCTGTTTTGGGCCATGGACTCTCGGGCCATGCGCAGTGCGTCGCTCACCGAATTCGCCGCCATCGCCGGCGTTCCTGTGCCAGCGGCCGCAGCCAGCAGGTCTTCAAGAGACGCAGCGCGCGCATTTTGAATGGGCGCAACAATCACTTCGTCAAACAGAGGAAAGAGAATCTGCGCCATTTCGTTGAGTGGCTTGTCGCGCAGGCAACTGAAGACGAGCAGACGTGGTTGATGAGATTCGAGGATTCCTCGAACAGCGGCACGCAGCGCCCACGCCCCGGCGGGGTTGTGCGCGACATCGAGGATCCATTCGGTATTGTTCTTTGCGATGCGGTCGAGTTTGGAAATTCTTTCCAGGCGTCCAGGCCAGCGGGTGCGGCGAATTCCATTTTCGATTGCTGCAGGTGTAACGGGAAATGAATGATGCTCCGCAAGATCGACTGCGGCGGCGATGGCGAGGGCAATATTCCGCTGCTGGTGCGCTCCTCTAAGCGGCGAGTTGACTTTGATCGTGGCACCCAGCGCGTCCACGGTATAGGGGCCGCTGGTTCCGGCTGCCGGCACATAGGGAACTGCGCTGACGCCGCGCACGCCCAGCTCCGTGGCCACTTCGCCAAGAACCTGGTTGGCCTCAGGGTGCTGCGGCAGCGTAATCATCGTTCCGTTGGGGCGGAGGATTCCGGCTTTCTCGCGCGCGATGGCCGAGATGGTTGGGCCGAGCCATTCCATGTGGTCGAGCGAAATATCGGTGACGATCGAAAGCAGGGGATTGACGACGTTGGTCGCGTCAAGGCGACCGCCCATACCGACCTCGAGCACAGCCACATCGACATGGTTCTCGGCAAAGTGGAGAAATGCGAGCGCCGTGAGAATTTCAAAATAGCTGGGCAGCTGCGGGAGGCGCCCGGAAAGCAGCAACTGCTGGCCTGCGTCGTGGACGCGGAAGTAGAGGCGGGCAAAATCATCGTCGGCGATCTCAGAGGAGTTTTCCGGGCGGCCGAGCCGGATGCGCTCATTGGGCCGCTCCAGGTGCGGCGACGTGTAGAGGCCTGTGCGCAGGCCTGCCTCACTCAGGATCGATGCGAGAGTCGATGCGGTTGAGCCCTTACCGTTGGTCCCGGCAATCAGCACTGATTGGAAATGGAGGTGCGGGTTCCCGATCGCGTCCAGGAGGATTCGAACTTCATCGACGGAGAATCGACGCCGCGGCTGACCGGCGGTAGCGTAGAGCTCTGGCACCAGAGAATTGAGTTGGGCTATGGCGGCTGTGTAAGACATGGTGGCTGCGCAAGGCACGAAAAGTTAAGTATAAGAGCCACGCAAGAGGCCCGTCTCGCCTTCTACCAGCAGTTGATCGAGCGGAAGCAATTGTGCAAGACGCGACTGGTGCAACTCGCTGCGCTGTTTAGCCTTCGTCTCGGTCTTCACACAACGTCGGTACGATCCACAATCGATTTGCAGTAGGGTGTGGGAGACGTGGGTAAGAGGACCTCAATTAAAGCGGGTGTGGCTTCTTTTCCGGCTTATTCGAATTGGCGCGCCACATTTTAGGAAACTCGCCTGCCATCCAACCCGCTTCCCCTAAGCGACATTGCGCGGATTCCCACTTTTCCGAACACAACTACGGGTACTACGGGTTTATATCTATTCCTTCTCACCTCCTTAATACCCGTCCTGGAACGAGCTCCACAAAAGCGCAAAGAGCGCACTGGTCCGATCGCGGAGATTGTAGGAATCGGTTGATTCCTACTAGAGGAGTCTCAACACTCAGAATTCACAGAATCAGCCCGGTTTTCCACGCGCACGCGGTTCGCAGGATGACTACAATCGGGAGGAAGAAAAAGTGCCGCTTCCGATGTCT
>CAZVYV010000304.1:0-4229 GCA_964630985.1 uncultured Occallatibacter sp. | reverse complement strand
GATCATGGCTTCGCTCGAGAGATCCGAGAAGGTCCGGTACGAAGCATAAAGCACCTCCGGATTGTCTGGTGCAGTCTTTTTCAATTGCGCGAGGATGCTGGCCGCCTGCTCAAGGTCGCCGCTGTCCGAATAAACTCCCACGAGTTCCAGGCCAACCTGGATCCTGAACCTCTGGTCGTCAATCGCGGGAAAGGCTGCCTCCAGATCCTTCCGCCCTTCCGCGAGTTCCTGATTATGCAACTCTGCGATCCCCAGAATCCCCTGGATCTTGCTCAAAGCCGGCTGTTTCTCAACCGCGATGCGCAGATGCGGGATCGCCTCGGCGGGCTTGCCCTGAAAAAACAACAGGACACCGAGATTGCTTTGCGTTTCAATATTGTCTGGATTGATGGTCGCCGCTGCCTGTAATTCCGGAATCGCGAGATCGGGCCGTTTTTGCTCGAGATACTTTTGCGCCTGCTGGATGTGCATGGCAAATTCTGACTGGGGATCGGTTCCCGTTTGCGCCCTGCATATCCCGGCGAATAATAGCATGAGACACCCAAGAACTCCTCTGATCTGCGGATTCATAGGCATCATTATAGGAGTTGCGACAACGTAATGTTTCTCTCACAACCAAAAGAGACGGCGACGAATCGCCGTCTCTTTTGGTTGGGTTTGAGTTCCGGTTAGAAGGTGATGCGCCCGCTCAACTGCACGTCGCGGCCGCCGACCGTCGTGCTGCTGAGCACCGCAGTGCCGGTGAACGGCGCGCCAGGGCTGCCACCGTTGAGACCAAAGTTACCGTTGCTCCCACCTCCAATGGCGCCGAAGCTCGGATGATTGAAGGCGTTGGTCGCGTCGCAGCGAAGTTGGAACTTAACCTGCTCCCAGATGGAAAACTCCTTGCCTGCAGAGAGGTTAAACTCGTTGATGCCGGGCCCGACCAGAGGATTCCTCTGGGCCGTGCCGAATTGTCCTGCTAGTGGTTCCGAGAAGGCAGCCTCGTTGAACCAGTTGTGCCAGCTCTTCCCGCCAGAGGGCGTGAGGCTGACCCCAGGAACTCGATTCAGGAACTGGGTGCCAGCGTGCGTGTAGAGTGATCCCGGGCCAGTTGGCTGAAATGGATTTCCAGCCAACTCGAGGACTGTTCCCGCGATCTGCCAGCCGCCCAACACCTCATCTGCCAGAGTGCTGGTATTCATGAACTGCTTGCCTTTGCCAAAGGGAAGTTCGTAGACAACGTATCCCTTGAAGGCTTGGCGTTGATCGAAGTTGGAAGGCCCGTAGTTCAGCGCGGCCTGGTTCAGAGTCAAGCTGCTTGCATGCTGCCAAGGCTGCGATCCACCGTGGCTGCCCCATCCTGACGAGTCCTGATCATCGAGCATGTGAGACCAGGTGTAGTTGAAGCTCATGCTCAACCCATGAGTCATGCGCTTGGAAAGCGTAGCCTGCAACGCGTGGTAGTTGGAGATCGCCTGGTAAAAATTGCCGCCAAGGCCACCTGCCTGGAAGTTCAGGTAGGGGCGAAATTGCGTGTCGTTGGACGACAGGTCGTTTTCAGGCACTGCGTTAAGGACGGTTGGGAAAGGGAGATTCAACCCGTGACTTCCCACATAGGCGACAGTGACTACATAGTCCGTGCTCAACTCCCGCTCCACCGCCAGGTTCCATTGGTTGATCTTGGCGATGGGGGTGTTGTACGGGTTATACGAACCGCCTTGGCCATTGAACCTGCCCGGATCAGTGGATGCGGACGTGTAAGGCAGCGCGGTCACAGCCCCTCCGCCCAACGGGAAGAGAGTGCCTGGACCGTCGAACTTTGTCGCCGGATAAATGCCGTTCGATTGATCGTTGAAGCCGCCTGAGGAAGCCACAGCTGCTCCCATGCCACTGCCGTAGACATCGAGGCTGAAGTTATAGGAGTAGAGCCCATAGCCGCCCCGGAAGGTGGTCTTGGGCCACACCAGCCAGGAGAAACCTGCGCGCGGAAGCCAAGTGCTGTAGACGTTCTTCTGCAGCGAGGTGCGTCCATTGACATGGGTGCTGCCATACCAATATGCGCCCAGGGTGCTGTCGTCGTTCTTCACCGTGGGGTCGAATGTTGCTTCATTGCCGATCACCTCATTGAATCCGTGGCTGATTTCGTAACGGAGGCCGAGATTCACCGTGAGATTGCGGCCCACCTTCCAATCATCCTGGAAAAACATCTGCGGCTTCTTCAGGCGAGCACCGAATTCGGGGGTGATTCCGGCGTTCCAGTTGGTTATATATCCGAGCAGGAAGTCAGCGTATTCTTCGCCGCTGGATGAGTTAGGCGAGGCTACACCCGCACCGTTGAGTGTCCAGTTTTCGGTATATTCGCCGGAGAACTGGACAGTTCCACCGTTGATGTTGCCCCAGTTGGTGGCGTCGTCGCGGTAGAATGCCAACTCAGCGCCGAAGTGGAGAACATGCTTGCCGCGGATCATGGTGACCACATCCGACGGGTCGAAGGCGAACTCCTTGTACTCCGCATTGGTGGCAGGATCGAGCCACGCATATGGATAGTTGCGAACGTACTGAAGCGCCGGAATGATGTTTGCCTTGCCAAACTGCCAGCCAAGCTTTGATGGATAGTTCTGACCGGTGGTTGAATCAGAAAAGAAGTTCAACTGATCGGTATAACCCATGCGGGCTTCGTTTATGGTGTTGGAGCTGATATTCCAGACATCGGTAACCTGGCCAACGTTGTTGTCCACGTCGCCGAGCTGGCATGCAAACGGGCAGGGGGTTACTGGGTTCGCGCCGTTTTCGCGCTCATCGCCCTGGTTATCAGAGAGAGTGACCCGGTTATTGGGGGTGACGTCGTAATCCAGGCGCCCGAAGTATCTGCGCCAGGGGCGGGGCACTGGATATTGGTCGTACCAGTTATTCTGATACACGCCGCTTGCCTGCAGGTTTGACGACTCTTCGTTTGACTGCACGAAGTGGCCCACATTGTTCGATAGGCCGGTATTGCTGGTTCCGCCCGGATAATACTGCTGCAGAAGCTTTGAGACATTGTCGAACATCGCCGTTGGAATCTTGTTCGAACCATATTCCGAAATGAAGGACTTCCGGATCGGGTATGGATTCCCGGCCGAGTCGGTCCCAATCGTCTGCGTGGTGGGATCGTAGAGGGTGTAGCTGCCTGTAAAGTCGCCGCTCATGATGGCGGAAGTCGGCACTGTCTGGAAGCCAGTGGAGACGCCGTTGTTATCAATCCGGTCGTAGCCGAAGAAGAAAAACGCCTTCTTTTTGAACGTGCCAACCGGGATCGGTCCGCCGATGGTGCCGCCGTAATCGTTATAACGAAGGTGAGGAATCACCTGCTTGCGAGTTTGGTTGTTCCCAAACTCGAAGGGAGCTGCATTGAAGGCGTCGTTATCGAGGTACTCGTAGGCGGTGCCGTGGAACCTGTCGGTGCCGCCCTTGGTGATCTGATTGATGATCATTCCGCCTACGCCGTACTGCGCGGAGAACGAAGACAGCGAGACCTGGACTTCCGCCAGGTCGTCGAACACCGCCGGGTTGGCATTCTGGCTGGCCGGCAGGGTGGAAGTCGCGCCATCCGCCAGGACGTTGGTAAAGGGCATGTTGCCGTTGGAAGATGCTTCCTGGCCGGGGCTTGCGGACCCCTGAGCTCCGCCTGCGGTTCCCGAGGTGCCGGGGAGCAGGACGATGAAGTTCTCCCAGCTATTGCCGCTGTTGTTCGCAGTGCCCACCTGAGGAAGCTGAGCCATGGAAGAGGCTTCAAGAGTCGAGGTTTGGTCGCCGCTAGCGGTATTCAACAGTGGAACGTCGGTGGTGACTGTTACAGCGACGGAAACCTCGCCGACTTTCAATTGCGCGTCCACCGATGTAAGACCAACATCGACGGTGACGGGGCCGCGCACCAAGGTCTCGAATCCCTCCTTCTTGAACGTGAGCTTGTAGCGCCCGGCCACGATCGAGGATGTGTCGTACAAACCGTCCTGGTTCGTGGGGTAGTCCTTCGTTACGCCGGTATCGACGTTCAAAACTGAAACCGTCACACCAGGCACGAGCGCTCCGCTAGTGTCGGTCACGGTGCCTCTGATGTCGCCTGCGTTGATGGCCTGTCCGAAACTCGTCCCACTTCCGCAGATCAGAATTCCACTGACCAAAAGAAGGAGGGGCAGAATCCTTATCAACCCTTTTCTCATGAACTGCCTCCTGAACCTCTAACATTTGCCGTTTCGGCATCGGCG
>CAZVYV010000303.1:0-4230 GCA_964630985.1 uncultured Occallatibacter sp. | reverse complement strand
GAATTCTTTCTCGAACACAACTTGCAGCGTTTTGCCACCGACCGCTACCAGCACAATCAGCCAGTTTGGTATTACTTTGTGGTTGTGCTCCTCGGCCTCATGCCTTGGACCGTCATCGCGGTTCGTGCTCTTATCGACGGCATTCTCACCTCCGTCGCAGAGTGGAGGCTCCGTCGTTCCCGTGCCGGAAAGCCGTTGCCCAAGCGTCCCGGCGACGCATTCCCCGAGTTTCTGGTGCTATGGGCGCTCATTCCCGTCGTCTTCTTTTCCTTCTCGCAATCCAAGCTGCCTGGCTACATCCTGCCCGCACTTCCGCCCATCACTATCCTCACCGGAGACTACCTCTATCGGCGCAGGCAACCAGGGCTCAACCGATGGATACTCCTTGGACATGCCTTGTTGTGTTGCGCAATGACCTTGGTAGCACTGCTCTTGCCTTGGTTTGTGGTTCATGGCGCAGCGATGCCGCTCGCTGATGGCGCTGCTATCCCGCCCGCTCATGCGCTTATCGCGGCTGCTTTGGCTGCAGCCGGTGCAGCGCTCCTGATTCTCGTTGTCACCAAGGGCTATGGTGTGGCCCGGCTGCGGCCAGCCACCTGTTGGATTCTCGTGGTGCTGGTCCTCTTTGTGTATGGTGTGGGCCCGTTCTTTGGTATTCCCGGAGCTGATTCAACCAAGCGTGTCATACACCTTCTCGACCGCACGTATTCGGCGCGGCCACTGGCCCAGCGAATTGCAGATTTGGTTCCTGCGAATGAGACGATCGCAGTGTTCCGCGTTCGTCGTGATGCCGAGTTCGGACTCTCGTTTTACCGCAACCACGAGGTCGTGAATTACGACGAGAACGGCGTGCCCGACGAGCAGCATATCCTTGTGGCGCGGATTCAGGGCCGCGGCGTGGATCTCGATACGCAACTCGTGCTCAGCGAGCTTCTTGAGGGCCGCCAGTACCAGCCGCTCTTCGCATGGCCGGAGCAAGGGCTGGAAGTCTATCTCGTAGGCAGCAAATAGATACTCGCCAACTTGCGGCGGAGCGCGAACTCGTGTCAAAGTTGGCGAGAGGGCCTTTCCCCGCGCCCCGTGCTATTCGAGCTTTGTTCCGCAAATCAAAGGCCGAGAATGCACCCATTAGTCCTGAGCGAACGAAACCGGGCACCATATAGAGGGCGAATGCAATCTTCGGGTGGTTCCATCGAGATACTCGACCTTCGGCACTTCGCAGCCCCGGTCCTTCGACCGGTGCTCGAGGCGGAGGGTGAGCTGTGGGAGCAGCGCCTCCATTGGGACTATCAGGCGTCGGCACGTCTCCTCATGCAATATCTCGACAACCATATGCTGCCCGGCTATGCGGCGCTTGCTTCGGGTCGCGTGATGGGCTACGTATTCTGCGTCTACGAGGAAACCAAGGCCGTAATCGGCGACGTTTTCGCTTTGCAAATTGATTCGAACGGAGAGGCATCGACAACCGAAGAGACTCTGCTCCACCACCTATTTGAATTGCTGCTCAATTCACCACACGTCGAGCGCATTGAGGCGCAGTTGCTTTTGCATCCCTCCGGCACCTTCGGCGCGATATTCCGGGATGCTGGATTTGAGATCTTTCGCAGGCTCTTTCTGGTGCGCGCATTGCAGGGGCATTTGAAGCCGCCGACAGTGGATCTGCCCCCTAACTTGGAGCTTCGCTCATGGCGCGAGGCAGATCTGGCGCCGGCCGCTCGTTTAATCTGCGAGGCCTACCGCGACCATCCAGACAGCCTGATTAACGACCAGTACCGTTCCGTTCACGGCTCTATGCGTTTCTTGAACAACATCGTGCACTATGCCGGCTGCGGCAGTTTTTCCCAACAGGCGTCCTATGTGGTGGTGGAGCGGACCAGCCGCGAGCTGGCCGCCCTTGTCCTTGGCTCCCGCGTCAGCGGCCAGAGCGGGCACCTGACCCAGGTCTGCGTTCATCCCGCCTTTCGCCGCCGTGGGCTGGCTCGAATGTTGCTCTCTCAGGCTGCGCATAGCTTCATGCGTTTGGGCGCAACGGAAATTTCCCTCACCGTGACCGAAGCCAATGGCGAGGCCATTGTCCTCTATAAGGACGAAGGCTACACTTGCGCGCATAGCTTCGACGCGGCAGTCTGGCTCCGCGACGCGACTGCCTGACACGCATTGAAAGGTCAGAACGCGATCTGTTCTTTCTTGAATCTGGAGAGAGAGGCCGTCACGGCTGCCGTCACATTCGATCCGCTTGCTGGCGAACGAAGAAATGGCCCGCTCCTCGAAATGAGAAGCAGACCCTTCTTTTCTTGGTTCTGGACTGGCGTTACGCTTTTGCCGAAGTCAGCGCGCCCAAGTCGGCGGCCAGTTTCTCCGTGCTGAAAGCCTCAATGATGTCGCCTTCCTTCACGTCGGTGAAGTTGGCGATGCCGATGCCGCACTCCATGCCGTTGGTCACTTCGCGGGCATCGTCCTTGAACCGTTTCAGCGAAGCGATCTTTCCCTTGAAGACCTGTGTTCCATCGCGCATAACCCTCACCTCGGCGTCGCGGCGGATCACGCCATCTTGCACACGGCTGCCGGCGATGGTACCCACCTTGGGAATACGGAAAACATTGATGACCTCGGCGCGGCCTGCGTAGTTCTCCTTGAACGCCGGTTCGAGCAGCCCCAACATGGCCAGGCGAATCTCGTCCTGCAGTTCGTAAATGATGGAGTGAAGGCGAATCTGCACGTTTTCCTGCTGTGCCAGCTCCGCCGCCTTGCGCTCGGGCCGCACATTGAAGCCGATAATGATGGCGTTCGAAGCCGTCGCCAGCAGTACGTCGCTCTCGGTGATGGAGCCGACGCCGGAATGCAGCACCTTCACCCGTACCTTCTCCGTCGACATTCGCACCAGCGAGTCAGCGAGCACTTCCACCGAGCCGGTTACGTCGCCCTTGATGATCAGCGGCAGATCCTTGATGCCCGATTGGCGAACCTGCTCCGCCAATCCTTCCAGCGACACGCGCGAGCTCTTGGCAAGCTGCGAGTCGCGTTCCTTCATCTTGCGGTACTGGGCAATGCCCTTGGCCTTGTCGCGATCGGCCACCACCAGGAATGTATCCCCTGCGTCGGGCATACCTTCGAGGCCCAGCACTTCAACTGGCGTGGACGGTCCCGCTTCCTCGAGTGGGCGGCCGCGATCGTCGAACATGGCGCGAACCTTGCCGAAAGTGTTGCCCACGATGTAGCTGTCATTCAGATGCAGCGTTCCGTCCTGCACCAGTACGGTGGCCACAGCGCCGCGGCCGCGATCCAGCTTGGCCTCGAGAACGCTGCCCAAAGCTTTGCGTCCGGGTGTGGCCTTGGGGGCCTTGATGTCACTCACCAGGCAGATCATTTCCAGCAGCAGATCGAGATTCATGCGCTTCTTCGCTGAGACCTCGACAAATACCGTGCCTTGCTGGCCTGCGCCGGCCCATTCCTCCGGAATCAGGCCGCGATCGGCGAGTTGCTTCTTTACCCTGTCGGGATTGGCCTCTGGCTTGTCGATCTTGTTTACCGCTACGATGATCGGAACTTCGGCCGCTTTGGCATGATCGATAGCTTCCAGCGTCTGCGGCATCACTCCGTCGTCCGCGGCAACCACGATCACCACGATGTCCGTTACCTTGGCTCCGCGTGCGCGCATGCGGGTAAAGGCTTCGTGGCCCGGCGTGTCGAGGAAGACAATCTCGCGGCCCGATGCAGGCGAGCCTTCCTTGGAGAACTTCACCTTGTAAGCGCCGATGTGCTGCGTAATTCCACCCGCTTCACCCGCCGCAACGTGCGTCTCGCGGATCGCGTCGAGCAACGAAGTCTTACCGTGATCGACGTGGCCCATCACTGTGACCACCGGTGGGCGTGGTACTTCAAGCTCGTCGGAGTTTTCGGCCTCAAGCACCTCTTCTATAGCCTGGTTGGCGATCTCTTCTTCATAGCTGATGACGGTGGCCGCGGCGCCGAATTTAGCCGCTACATCTTTTACCATCTCGGCATCGAGAGATTGATTCACCGTGACAAATACGCCACCCATGAGCAGCGTTGCGATCAGGTCCTTGGCTCGGACGTCGAGCTTCTCTGCCAGGTCCTTCACGCTGATGCCTTCCGTCACCGTGATGTCCTTGGTGATGGGCATCGGCTCCGTGCTGTATTGCGCGCCGCCATAGCGCGGCGGCGGCACAAAGCCCTTCATCGGGCCTTCCTTGGTCTTGGGGTACTGCT
>CAZVYV010000302.1:0-4245 GCA_964630985.1 uncultured Occallatibacter sp. | reverse complement strand
ACGTTCTGCGAGAATTGCGAGTATGAATCTTAGTCAATACCCTGACGCCGTTGATCCCAGCCTTGTCGGCTCTTACTCCCCGGTGGCCAAGGCGGGCGGGGGATATGTGTGGGACGACGTTCTAGAGTATCGGGTTTGGCTTCACCCAGAACGCGGAGCTGATGATGAGCAAAAGGGAAGCGACTATTATTTTGCTTTCGCAACTTACACTGAGGCCGTCGAATTCTCCAAGAGCACACGTGGAGCAGAACAACCACTCGCTCTAATTCGGCAGATCGAATACATCGACGAACCGGAGCTTGGCGATTATCGTCACATAAAGGAGACGCGCATCGCCGAGTGGCCAGTAGAGTTCCTTCGGCGTCCCCGCAGGACTCCGAACACCATTCCCGATTTCCTATCACCTAACGCTCCGAAGAACCGGCTTGATATTATTCGCGGGTTGAAGAAACCAGGCGGTTGAGGCATCACCTGTGCTCAAATGGCAGAGTCACTGGAGGCCGTGAAATGAGCAGCCGGCGAGAATTCGTGAAGGGCTCGGCACTTGCGGCATCAAGTTGCCTCTTGCCGGGAAGTGTAGCGAAGGAAGTCTATGCGGCGGGTGAGACGGCTGAATCGGCGCAGCCCCAAAACGGCGCGGCCGGCTGGTACGACCGGCCCATGCGCTGGGCGCAGCTTGCGTTCGTCGAGGACGATCCCGGCAACTACGACCAACAGTTTTGGCTCGACTACTTTCGCAGCGTTCATGC
The DNA here is from genome assembly GCA_964630985.1 of uncultured Occallatibacter sp. GTDB lineage: Bacteria > Acidobacteriota > Terriglobia > Terriglobales > Acidobacteriaceae > Telmatobacter. Next base: position 3,496 of record CAZVYV010000302.1, on the reverse strand, counting down.
CGATGCGGCCTGCCTGAGCGCGGGCGGCGTGGTCGCGTTTTATCCCACGCAGATTCCGTTGCAGCAGCCGAGCGCCTGGCTCGGCGATCGCGACAGCTTTGGCGACCTGCTGGCCGGTTGCCGCGCAATGGGCATGAACGTCGTTGCGCGCACCGATTCCCACGCCTGCTGGCAGAAGGTCTACGACGCGCATCCAGACTGGATCCGAGTCGATTCGAGCGGCCAGCCGGTGCGTCATCCATCCGATCCGCGCTACTGGGAAACCTGCGCCCTCGGTCCTTACAACTTCGAGTTCATGACCTCCGTTCACGAAGAGATCATGCGCATGTACAAGCCGGACGGCATCTTCACCAACCGCTGGGCCGGCAGCGGCATGTGCTACTGCCAGCACTGCCGCGAGAATTTCCGCGCCTTCTCAGGCTTGGACCTGCCACGCACGAACAATCCGCAAGATCCGGCGCGAAAACAGTACATTGTCTGGCGCCAAAATCGCCTCTTTGATCTCTGGCGCCTCTGGAACGAAAAGATCAGGGCCATCAATCCAGGCGCAAGCTACATTGCCAACGCCGGCGGAGGAGCGCTCAGCGATCTCGACATGAAAACAATCAACGAGCTCGCGCCGACGATGGTTGCCGACCGCCAAAGCCGACGAGGCCTCATGGCTCCGTGGGCCAATGGCAAAAACGGCAAGGAGTATCGCGCGACGATGGGAAACAAAGCCATCGCGGGCATTTGCAGCGTGGGCATTGACGATGAGCATCGATGGAAAGACTCTGTACAGAACGGCGACGAAATTCGTCTGTGGCTTGCCGACGGCATCGCCCAGGGTCTTCGTCCATGGTTCGTCAAATTCAATGCCAAGCCCATCGACAAACGATGGATGCCACCGGTCGAAGAGATCTTCGAATGGCACCACGCCAACGAGAAATACCTGCGCAATCTCCGGCCGCTGGCGCGTGTTGGCCTTGTCTATTCGCAGCAGAGCGCGTGGTTCTATGGCGGCGACGAGGCTCGCGAAAAGATCGACGAGCCAGCCCTCGGTTTCTACGAGGCGCTCGTCGAAGCTCGCACTCCGTTTGAAATGGTTCACGATCGATGCCTCGACGCCGAGCATCTTGCGCAATTCCGCGCTCTCATCCTCCCCAACATCGCTGCGTTGTCCGACGAGCAGTGCGCCAGCCTGCGCACATTCGTCGAGCGTGGAGGTGGTCTCGTCGCCACTTACGAGACTTCGCTCTACGACGAGTGGGGCGTGCGGCGCAAGGACTTCGGTTTGGCATCGCTTTTCGGCGCATCCTACGTCGGCAAACTCGAAGAAAACATGCTCAATTCGTATTTGAGCCTCGAAAAAGATGCGTCAACCAACACAATTCATCCGCTCCTTCGCGGATTCGAAGACGCGGGCCGCATCATCAACGCTGTGAATCAGGTGGATGTGACTCCCGTTGACGCTACCCAATTTGCGCCCTTACGCATTGTCCCGTCCTACCCCGATCTGCCCATGGAGTCGGTTTTCACGCGGCCCGGCGTCGCGCATTCCCCGGGAGTTTTTGTTCAGCAAGTTGGCAAGGGGCGCGTGGTCTACTTCCGCGGCGATATCGATCGCACATTCTGGCAGGTTCTCTGCGTCGATCACGGAAAGCTGCTCCGTAACACGGTTGACTGGGCCACGAACGAACCGCCATTCGTGACCGTCGAAGGCAAGGGCATTCTGGATGTGGCTCTTTGGGAGCAAAAGAATTCAATCACCCTGCACCTCGTCAATCTCACCAATCCCATGATGTTGAAGGGCCCGGTGCGGGAGATCGTTCCAGTTTCCGGGCAAAAAGTCTCCCTGCGGATTCCCGCGGGCAAGCGCGTCAGCAGGGTTCATTTGCTTGTCGCCGGCAGAGACATTCCGTACCGCACCGAGCGCGACACGATCTTCCTCGAGACTCCTTCGATCGGGCTGCACGAAGTCGTCGCATTTGATTTCTTAACTTAACTGTTCATCTGTGCAATTGGACCAACGAGAGTCTGAGTAGAGCGTGCTCCAAAAAGAGCTTTGTAATAAGGGCACGGCTTTAGCCGGGCCGAAAAAGGCAGGAAAAATATGGGGTTCTAACCCCTGGGGGATTCCAAAGGATTCTCTGCAGTCAGCCATGAAAGACGATCGAGGAGATGCCAAAACCCTCCTCTCCAACTTTCGCCTCTGTTATCCTGATGGGTTTGGTTGAGCCAGGACGGGTCCCGCGAACAGGTCTTCGTCCGTGCGGGTTGAAGGAGGGAACCATGCCGGAGCACCGAGCAAGGAAGCATCATCAGGACCGGGTAACGGAGGCGCTGAAAGATGAGATCGGCGCCATGATTGAAGGCGAGCTCTCCGACCCGCGCATTGACTTTTGTCACGTCAGTGAAGTTGCCCTGAATCCAGGTGGAAAATCAGCGCGCGTCTACGTTGCCCTCGACAGTAACTCGAAAGACATCGCCAAGGCCGAGGAGGAGACCATCGCGGGTCTTGAGGCAGCGAAGGGCTATATTCGAAGCGAATTAAAGGAGCGGATGGGTGTCCGCCACGTCCCGGAACTGAGCTTCCTCGCCGACCGGTCAGGACGCTTCCAGGCGCGCATCGAACAGTTGATGAGCCGGGGGCGCAAATCCGCCGCATCGGGCAAGGCTGCCGAGCCGCCCAGTGGCGATCTGCAGCCCGAGCGCTCTTGAGATTCCGCCTGAATCTGTTAGCCTTGACCACTGAACGATCTCCGCGCTGCTAGCGCGGAAGGCGTGCAGGCCCGGCCTGAATTCCCCTCCGCCTTGTAAGGAACCACGACGTCTGTCCTGCGCAAAGCAGGCTGCTGCGCTTTGGAGTATTGCCGGAGATGGAAAACCCCGTGGAACCGTCGGTTCCGGATAAAGCTGTACCCCGGTCATGGCGGATGCCGCGTCGGGCCACCACAATCGAAGCGGCCGTTTTTCTCCTATTTAGCGTCTTTTTTATCGTCTACGGCGTTACGCCCCTCCTGGGCGGGGATGGCCTGGGATTGGTCGGTGCTGACGAGCCGCGTTATGCGCAGATCGCGCATGAGATGCTGGTGCGCTTTGACGCCGCCCCGACACTGAAGGAAAGATTGAGCGCCTGCGTCACGCCCTATCTCTATGGGCACCCATGGCTCGAGAAGCCCGCGCTTTACTACTGGCGCGCGATGTTCATCTTCCAGGATTTTGGTGTCCACGACTGGGCCGCTCGATTGCCCTCCGCGACATTCGCCTTCATCATGGCGGCGCTCATCTACCTGCACATGAGGCGCTTTCGCCCCGGGGGCCACCTCGATGCGGCGCTCATCACCGTTTCTTGTGCGGGAATCATGGCCTTCGCGCGCGGAGCTTCCACTGATATGCAGATGGCCGCTCCGCTGGCAATCGGTTTGCTCGGCTGGTACGCCTGGTATGAAACAAATTCCAAATTCTGGCTCTATGACATCTACTTCTTTACCGGCCTGGCCACGCTTGCCAAGGG
>CAZVYV010000301.1:0-4254 GCA_964630985.1 uncultured Occallatibacter sp. | reverse complement strand
GAGCGCGCCTACGATTCCGTCAACCCTCAACTCAAGGAGAAGAACATGAAAGTTAAATTGTCGCCGCTCGGCACCGTCGCGTATGGCGCGCTGATGACGTTCCTGAAGCCTCAACTCGCGATGGACTCGGAGATCGATCTGAAGCGCGTTCTGCGCAACGTCAATGCGAAGAACTTCAAGGGCAAACGGCCGATGGTCACCGCATCGATCAACGCTCTGGTCAAAGACAAACTCGATCCGCAGTACGCGCAGGACGGCGCCCTGAACTCTGATGGGCTCGACGCGGTGCTCGACATGATCGAAATAGCGGCCGACGAATTCCCCGAGGAGTTCAAGGAGAAGATGGAAGAAAAGAAGGAAGAAAAGGGCAAAGACAAAAAGCCTAAGGCCGGCGCCCGCGACGAAGAGATGGAAGGCGACGATGACGAGCCGGCCGAGGACGCGGAAAGCGACGAGGACGACGAGACCGCTGAAGAGCGCCAGGAGCGGCTGAAAAAGCGCGCCGATGCAAAGGCGGCCAAGGACAAAAAGGCGAAAGACGCCAAGAAAGCGCGCGACGCCAAGGTTGAAGAAAAGTCTGATACGGACGAGACCGAGGAAGAGATCGGCGAGGACGAAGACGACGACGAGGAAGAGAAGGAACGCGCGATGGACGCGCGGGTCGAACTCGCTGTTGAGGCGCGCATGAAGAAAGAGCGCCAGCGCCTGGAGGACATCGTAACAGCGAAAGAGCATGTCAGCAGCAAGGTCGGCAACCTGAACGGCATCGCGTTTGACTCGGCCGCTGCGGTGTACCGCAGGGCGCTAGTAGTCGCGACCGGCAAGGAGCCGCCGAAGAAAGCTGATGCCGAGTCCCTACGCTATGCGTTCGACAACCTACCGCAGAAGGACAGCAGCCGGCGGAACGTCATCGCGATGGACGGATCTTCGACTCCGGCGTCTAGCAGCATTGCCAAGCGCAGTCCGACCCTCGCATCGAATCTGGCGCGCATCGGACGCGCCTGACCTGAACCGAGCGGCTTCCTCCGCTCGCAGCGGCCCTGCCGATCTTTAGCCGCCGCTGAACTTTAGCAGGGCCGCGCCAATTCTACCCTCTCCCCATGAGGGGATGTGGGTCAGTTTTTCCCCGCAACATCATGAGGAGATAATTTCATGGTTGACTTTCCAAACCAAGTGAACGCACAGCAAGCGCCGAGCGTAGCCGGCGACTTTGCTTCGGCAAATCCGCGCAGAACCGTATTGGCCGGCGAAGGCGGGCTGATCGCAGGAACCGGCGTTATCGCTGGTCTTTCTGTCCCAGGTGCCGTCGTCGGCCGTTTCGGCTGGCTGACCTTTCAGTCGGTTGACAACGACAACGCGCCAGCCACGCTCAACACGTTCGGCACCGGACTTCCGGCAGGGCTTGTGTCGAGAGAGCAGGTCGGCCTGATCACGACGTATCTCGCATCAGGCGTTCAGTACCGAAACACGGGCTTTCAACTCGCGGCGTTCAGCGAGGTCGACATGTGGGTGGTGAACGCCAGCACCGTTGCTTCGGTGCTGAACCAGAAAGTGTTCGCGAACTACGCGGACGGGTCGGCCACGTTCGGAGCGGCTGGTGGATCGATCGCTTCCGGCACCAGCACAACCTCGACAATCGCGCCAGGAACCATGTCGGTTACCGGATCGATTACGGGCGACGTCTTTACGGCGGCGAGCGGACTGACCGGCAACATTTATCCTGGTGAAATCATCAGCGGGACTAACGTCGCGACCGGAACCGCGATCGTGGCTCAGGTCACTCCGCTCTTGACAGGCGAAGCGTTGAACGGTCTCGGCCGCTATACCGTGACCATCCCAGAGCAGACCGTGGCGTCGACCGCTATCTCAGGCACCTATGGGACGCTTACGGTCAGCGGCACCATCACCGGAACATGGGGCGTGGGCCAGACCGTTACGGGCGGCACCACTTCGGCCGGCACGGTGATCACCGCCCTTCTTACCGGAGCGGGTGGCGCCGGAACCTATGTGGTCAACAACACGCAGACCGTGACATCTGCTGCGCTCGCCTCGCAGTCCGCGATCGAGACCAAATGGTACGTGCGATCGGTCGGTGCGGTCGGCGAACTCGTCAAGATCTCATCGCAGGCGTAACACCGCAACTTTCAGTACCTGATCTACCTTACGAGGCGTCTCATGGTGAGCGCCTTTTTTAATTCAGAAAGGCAAACACAGCTATGAATCGCTCAGAAGCTCGCGCCGCATTCGCGGCTGAGAAAAACATTTTTGAGTCGCAAGGTGCGGTCTTCGAAATGGCGCAAATGTATATCCCGGACGGTTGGAAGCACGACTTCAACCTCGCCCTGGATCAAGGCTTCGCGATGGACGCGCAGCCCGCGCTCAGCACGACCTCGAACATGGGCATCCCGTTCTTCCTGTCGACCCTGATCGACCCGAACACATACGAGGTGCTGTTCTCCCCGCTCGAAGCGGCGTCTATTCTGACCGAGGTCAAGGAGGGCGACTGGACCCTATCCACCGTGCTGTTCCCGACCGCTGAGCACGTTGGCGAGGTGTCGAGCTACGACGATTACAGCAACAACGGCGTGGTATCGGCGAACATCGCGTTCCCGGCCAGACAGCCCTACCTGTATCAGACCATGATGCAGTACGGCGATCGCGAACTTGCGGTGGCCGGTCTCGCCAAGATCAACTGGGTCAGCCAACTCAATGCCAGCGCGGCGTGGGCGCTGAACCGATACCAGAACCAGACGTACTTCTTCGGGGTCAAAGGTCTTCAGAACTACGGCATCCTCAACGACCCGAACCTCACCGCATCGCTCACGCCTGGACCGAAGGCCTACGGCAACAACCAGTGGATCACGAACGGAATCGTGACGGCGACGCCGAACGAGATATTCCTCGACATCCAGGCGCTCGTGCTCCAACTGATCCTTCAGTCCGGCGGCAACATCAAGCAGAACAGCAAAATGGTCCTGGCGCTGTCACCGATCAGCAAGGGCGCTATCACTGCGGTCAACGCGTTCGACGTCAACGTCAACGATCTATTGAAACAATTTCCGAACCTCACCATCGTCGACGCGATCCAGTATCAGGCCCAGACCACCGCGAACCCACAAGGTGTGGTCGGCGGCAACTTCATGCAGTTGATCTGCACCGAGGTCAGGGGCCAGAAGACGGCGTTCTGCGCCTACGTCGACAAGATGCGCAGTCACCGCCTGATCCCCGATACCTCTGCGTGGAAGCAGAAGATGAGCGGCGGGTCGATGGGCACAGTTTGGCGCCAGCCCTGGGCATCTGCATCAATGTTAGGTATCTGAATAAGATCGACGGCCTCTCTAAGTTTAGTATTGAGGCTTTGACGATGGCGCGGTGGTGCGGGGTAATATCTGCATCGTCTGCGGTGCCGTGCGTGACGTCGACGTAAGCAATCACCGGAAGGAAAAAAAGGAACTATGGTATACTCGAAAAAGCAGAAGGCCGAGCGGGCACAAAAGAAGATCGACGAGGCGCGGCTGTTTCTGGCAGCGGCCGAGGCAGCTGGCATCGAAGCAGGACTCAATATCGATCCTGGCGTGACGTCGCCTTTCATCGGCGGTATGACTAAGCGCAATTCAGATACGGTCTGGATCGCGTGCAAGCTTCCGCGCGGCCTTATTCTGCAATGCTGTGTCGAGACTCAGATGGACAGGCCGGTGTTCGGTGGCGGCATCAAGACTGGCACGGTCTTCATGCGCGACGGGGAACAGGTTCGGCTCAAGGGGTATGCCGTGCCCTACGGCAAGATTCCGAACTATCCGATCATCGGCGACTTTGGTCTGACCGAGGTCAAGCGCGAGTTCTGGGAACGATGGCTAAGCCAGAACCAGAAGCTCGACGTCGTTACGCAGGGCTTGATCTACGTGCACGGCGAGAAGGAAAGCGTCGAGGCCTACGCGAAGGAGCACGAAGCTCTCAAATGCGGGCTTGAGCCGCTTGAACCGATCGGTGACAAGCGGGTCGACCGGATCGCTTCCGAGAACCTCACCGACATCGAACCTGATATCGAGTCGTCTGCGAGGAGAAGGGCATGAGCGGGGATTTCGTGGGCGACGATTTTCCGACCGGTGTTGGCGAGTATCGTTCTGCGCTGCGCGAGATCGAGTGCTCGGGCTGCGGCAAGAAGTACGTTCCGAGGTCTGGCATGTTGTTCACCGCGTGCGAGGAGTGCTTGGCCAAGCCGCTGGGCCGTCCGGTCAGCAACTCTACCCCGCC